>JAGAJQ010000182.1 GCA_017828955.1 Oscillospiraceae bacterium | reverse complement strand
CCCTGTGCATCATATTCAGCGGCACATTCAACGGGATCACCAACTTCTTTTATTCCTACAAAATTAACGCCTTTAACTACCTTTCCATCGCGAACATCAAGGCAAGGTATTATTCTTTTAGCAAGCATTATTTAACCTCCGTTTTTATGACCATATTACATCGGTCCCATAATTCATCTTTATAACCAAAAGCTGAATAATCTGTTTTTCGTTCTACAAATCCAATACTTTTATAACATTTAACAGCACCAGTATTCTGAGAAAAAACATTAAGTTGAACTGCATCTGCTTTCGTTTCGTAAAAAGCATATTCTAATGCAATTTTCAGCATTTCTTTTCCGTAACCTTTGCCACGCAATTCAGGATCAATAATAACAAATTTCAGCATACCTTCGTTTGTTTCTCTATTTACAGAATAACAGAAAAATCCTGCCAGACTTCCATCGGGTAAAGTAACTACATATGGACTATCACCGCAACGATCAGCAATATCTGACATTACATAATAAAAATTTTCTTTATTTATCGGATATTGTATGATATTCGCACACCACATAGCATGTTCACGTGGGTCAGTTATCCAATCTTTTATAACATCAAAATCACTATCGTTAAATGGCCTGAGTTCCACATCAATCTCACCTTTCAGCATAATCTATAGCCTCTTTAAGATTTAAAGTGCCCTTATAGATCGATTTACCACAGATAGTTCCGTAAAGTCCCATTTCCTTACAAGCGATAATATCATTCATTGTATGAACTCCACCACTTGCGACAATATTCGCTCTTCCTTCAGTAGCATCAGCAAGAGCTTTTAATTGTTCTGCATTAACCCCACTGAGTGTTCCGTCCTTAGAGATATCTGTAAAGATAAAACACTTCACACCAACTTCTATCATTTTGTTTGCAAGATCAATATAATTGACATCTGAACTTTCGAGCCATCCTTCAGTTGCAACCATTTCATTCATGGCGTCTATTCCGACAACAATCTTTTCACTACCGAATTTTTCAACAGCATCACTTACAAGTTTCGGATTTTTAAGTGCAACAGAACCAAGAATTACTCTTGTAATTCCCATTTTAAGATACTCGTCAATAGTTTCAAGACTGCGTATTCCTCCGCCAAGTTCGACTTTGAGGTTTGTCTTTTCGGCAACATCAGTATATATTTTTGTATTAACAGGTCTGCCTTCTTTTGCACCGTCAAGGTCAACCATATGTATCCACTTTGCTCCTGCATCCTCAAAACCTTTTGCTGTTTCAAGATAATCCGAAGCGACTTTTTCAACAGTAGAAAAATCGCCCTTGAAAAGTCTTACGCAGTTGCCGTCTTTTATATCAATCGCAGGTAAAATTATCATCTTATTCCTCCATTAATTCATATATATTTAATCTTGTGGTAGCATAACAGGAATTTCTATTACATTTTCAACAAAGAAAAAGCCAAAAAAATAACATCATCAAGGCTGAAATAATCTGCGTTATAATAATTCTTGATTATTCAATAAGACTTTTGAATAATAAAATTCATCGCATTATTAAGATTATAAATAATGTCACTTATAGAATCATCTTTTGTATCATGGTACACATATGCAGGTAATTCTGTTAAGTCTTTTTTATTATCCAACGCATAAAACTCAATGTATCTATATGGTCGAAAATCGTGTTCAGAAACATTAAGCTGAGCAATGAAGCGAACTGTTTCAAAATTCACAGTCAAAATTTCTGTATTATCATCTATAATTTCAAATTTTACTGTATTGACATATTTTTTTGATACTTCAATAAGCCATTGGCGTACTGAATCCAAAACTTTTTCATACATTTTCATCTATCTCCAATTAATCAGAGCATATTAATTTCTCAAAATTTTTCAATATTTTCAAGCCGGTATCACCGCTTTTTTCTGGATGGAACTGTGCACCATATACGAATTTTCTGTCAAAAACAAGAGCAGGTACTCTGTGTCCGTATTCACAGAATGCAGAAATATTTTTATCATCGCATTCCGCTTTATATGAATGAACAAAATAAACATATTCATTTTCAGAAAGTCCACTAAGCAACGGACAATCGTTTAAAACTTCAAGTTTGTTCCATCCGATATGAGGTATGCTAAGGTCAGGTTCTTCCATTTTGTTAACAGTTCCTTTTATAAGAGAAAGACCTTCAGTTTCTTCAAATTCATATCCCTTATCAAAAAGAAGTTGCATTCCGAGACAAATACCTAAAAATGGCTTTTTCTGTGATTCTTCTTTAATAACATCAACAAGTCCGCTTTCTTTGAGTTTAGTCATAGCCCAAGGGAATGCCCCTACTCCAGGAAGAATTATTCCGTCAGCAGAACGGATTTCTTCTTTGTCAGCAGTAAGTTTACTTTCTACTCCTATAAAATCAAGAGCATTCTTAACACTGAAAATATTTCCTGCACCATAATCAATAATTGCTATCATTTATAATACTCCCTTTGTAGAAAGAACATCGTTTCTGTTTTCACAGATGGCCTGTTTAACGGCGTGCGCTACCGCTTTGAATATAGCCTCACACTTGTGGTGGTCATTGCTACCGTATTTAAGATTTATATGAAGAGTAATTCCTGCATTAAAAGCAAATGCTCTGAAAAATTCTTCAGTAACCTGAGTATCAAAATCGCCTATCTTGTCATCTGAAAAATCGGCATTAAATACAAGAAAAGGTCTTCCGCTTACATCAATAGACGCTTCTGCAAGTGATTCGTCCATAGGGATCGAAGCAAATCCATAACGATTTATTCCTGATTTATCTCCGAGTGCTTCGGCAAAAGCCTTTCCTAAAACTATTCCTGTATCTTCAACAGTATGATGACAATCAACAAGTAAATCACCGACTGTTTCAAGACAAAGGCCTATACCGCTATGTACTGCAAAAGAATTGAGCATATGATCGAAAAATCCTATACCTGTAGAAACAGAAACCTTATCAGAGTTATCAAGGTTTAACGAAAGTTTTATATCTGTTTCCTTGGTTTTTCTGTTTATTTCAGAAATTCTCATATTTAACACCTCTTATTATTTTATATTTTCAAGAATATTTTCAAGTGCCGAGATCAGTTCAACGTTTTCTTCCATACTACCTGCTGTAATTCTGATATATTCACCCATATATCTTATTGCAATAGAACGTTTAAGAAGTTCGTCAAAAATAAATTTTCCGTTTTGTGATTTTATAAACACAAAATTTGTAACTGTCGGATAAACGTATCCAAGAGTTGAATACTCTTCTGAGAGTTTTATAATTTCAGAATAAAGATAATCCCTGCTTTCTATTATGTGTTTGAGATTATCTGAAAGAAAATCTTTTTTCGAAAGAACTATTTTACCTATCACTTGCGAAACTGTATCACAGTTATAAGGTGATTTAGCGGCACGCAATGCTTTGGTTATTTTTTCACCTGCAACTGCAAAACCAAGTCTTATTGATGCCATTCCTATAGCCTTTGAACAGGTTTTAAGAATGATAAGATTATCGTAATTCTGTACTTCATTCAAAATACTCTGATCCCAGAAATCCATATAAGCCTCATCAAGAATAACAAGTGCATTCGTTCCTTTTATAAGTTTTTTCACATCTTCTTTCATAATACCAAGTGATGTTGGGTTGCAAGGATTTGAAAAAACTACAGCCTTCGCTTGATTATCATTCACAAAATTCATAAGTTCATTAATATCAATCGATAAATCTTCATTTTTATCGTATACTAAGACATCATTTTCGTAAAGACTGCCATAAAAAGCATACATTGAAAAATCAGGTTTTAATGTAACAATCTTATCTCCTTTTTCAAGAAAACAACTTGAAATTATGCTTATAAGTTCGTCAGAACCATTTCCAGCGGTAACATAATCACTTGAAATATTGAATAAATCTGCAAATGCTTTTACAGTATCAGTAGCATAAGGATCAGGATAACGATTAAAATCAAGTTTTGAAAGAGCATCTGAAATTTCGGATTTTATTCCATCATTCAAATTTACAAATGACTCATTAGCATCAAGTCTGATTTTATATGTTTCTGTTATCGGTTCATAAGGAACAAGTTTTGAAAGTTTCGAATTAAGTTCGTAAGACATAATGGGATCTCCTATCTTAAAATCTTACCTTTATAGCGTTTGCGTGAGCAGTAAGACCTTCTTTTTCTGCTATTGTAACAATATCTGTCTTAGCGTCAAGAAGAGCTTGTTCTGTATAATAGATATAACTTGTTCTCTTTGTAAAGCTATTTACAGATAAAGGTGAGAAAAATCTTGCTGTTCCACTTGTGGGAAGAACATGGTTAGGACCTGCATAATAGTCTCCGAGAGGTTCAGGAGCGTACTGACCGAGGAATATAGAACCAGCATTATCAAGTCTGCCGAGATATTCCATAGGATTTTCAAAAAGAACCTCAAGGTGTTCGGGTGCAAGTTCGTTTGCAAGTTCTATAGCGCAATCAACGCAATCACAAACAATAGCCGCACCATATGTAGAAAGTGATTTTTCAATTATATCCTTTCTTGAAAGATCTTTCACCTGGAGTTCAAGTTCCTTAATAGTTTCGTCAACGAGTTTTTCACTTGTTGTAACAAGAATTGATGATGCCATAACATCATGTTCTGCCTGAGACATAAGGTCTGCTGCTACAAACTTAGGATTTGCAGTTTCATCAGCAAGAACAAGAATTTCACTTGGTCCTGCAATCATATCAATATCAACAACACCATAAAGAAGTTTCTTTGCTGTTGCAACATAAATATTTCCAGGTCCTACAATTTTATCAACCTTGGGTATAGATTCTGTTCCATAAGCAAGAGCTGCAATAGCCTGAGCTCCACCTGTAAGAAATACTCTGTCAACTCCACAAATAGATGCCGCAACAAGAATATCCGGATTAGGTCTGCCATCCTTCATAGGAGGTGTAACCATAATTATTTCTTTAACCCCTGCAATTTTAGCAGGAATCGCATTCATAAGAACCGATGAAGGATATGCCGCTGTACCGCCAGGAACATAAAGTCCTACTCTTTCAAGTCCTCTTACACGCTGACCAAGAATGACACCATTTTCGTGAGGATCAATAAATCCCTGTTCTTTCTGTCTGTGGTGGAAAGCCGCAATATTTTCCATCGCGTCAAGAAGTGCGTTAACAAAATCCTCATCGGCTTCATCTACAGCATCATGAATTACATCAAGAGGAACTTCGTAATATTCAGGAAGTTTTCCGTCAAACTTTTCTGTATAAGCATTGACAGCCTTATCTCCGTTTTCACGTACATCATCAATTATATCTGAAACAATATCAGATATCTTTTTATCAGTTTCACCCTGTCTTTTTCTGACTTCTCCAAGGAAATTGACTTCGTCAACCCCATTCGCAATAATTTTCTTTATCATATTTTTTTCTGTATCTCCTTCTCAATTTTTTCTATAAGTTCTTCTATCTCATTCTGACGAAGTTTCATACTTACTGTATTTACAATAAGTCTCGCAGAAATCGGAGCTATTTCTTCATAAACTTCAAGTCCGTTTTCTTTAAGAGTAGAACCTGTTTCAACAATATCAACTATAGCATCTGAAAGTTCAAGAAGAGGTGCAAGTTCAACGCTACCCTCGATTTTTACAATTTCAACATCCATTCCCTTGCCTTCGAAATATGCTCTCGAAACATTAGGATATTTTGTTGCTATCGTTTTAACATTATATCCATCGTAGAAATTATCGCCTTTTTTACCGGCAAGAGCAAATCTACATCTTCCGAAACCAAGGTCAACAAGTTCAAAAAATTTTCCCTGCATTTCCATGATAGTATCTTTACCTACAACTCCCATGTCGCAAACGCCATGTTCAACATAGGTTATAACATCCGCTGCTTTCGCAAGTATAACCTCTATTTTTCCATCGCATATAGGAAGAATAAGCTTTCTACCTTTTTCGTGAACAGAAGTACAGTCATAGCCTAATTTTTCAAAAAGTGCTACTGTATCTTTTTCCAGTCTTCCTTTTGTGAGAGCTATTCTGAGTGGCTTATTCATTTCCTTCACCTCTATAACGAATTATTTCAGAAATTTTATTTTCTTTTGCGTAATCCATAGTTTCTTCGTATGTATCAAAAAGAGAAAATTCAACTTTTTTGCCTTCTGTACGAAGTTTTTCAACATATATCAGAGCATCCATAGCATCCTCTTCTTCGCTGAATACAAGAATATCAGGAGAAATCATTTCTGAAACAGGATTGTATCTCTTAAGAATTTCAGCAACAGCATCAACATTAACAGCAAAACCTGTTGCGTGGACATCGTAACCAAATTCGGAAATGAGTTTATCATATCTTCCTCCCGAAAGAACCTCATCTCCATATCCCTGAAGATAACCTTTCATTATTACACCTGTATAATAATCCGCACGATTTACTATACCAAGATCAACAGTAATTTTACCATCATAACCAAGCTTAGAAAGTTCGGTATATATCCATTTCAAATCAGATAAAATCTTGTCAGTTTCCGCATCGTGATAATATTTTGCAACCTTATCAAAAACTTCTTCTCTGCCAAAAAGACTTGGAAGTTGTTTAAGTGTTGAAATTACAGAATTACTACCAAAAGTATCAAGAAAATCATTAAGTGCAGGATAATTCTTTGCTTCTATAAGTGCACGGATTTTTTCCTTGATTTCAGGATCATCGGTGAGTTTTCCTATAAGGACCTTGAAAAATCCGCTATCGCCTATTTCAAGTCGAAATTTATCGTTATCACAATGTGAAAGAACTTCAGCAGCAAGAGTAAGAACTTCAAGATCTGCTTTTCTTGACGCAGAACCTATAAGCTCAATGCCGCTCTGAAAAATCTCGTCGCTTTTGCCTGCATTTGTACGACTTGGAGTATAAACACTCTGATTATAAAACAATCTTATAGGAAGTTTAGCCTCACGAAGTCTCGTTGCGACTACTCTTGCGATAGGGACTGTACAATCAGGTCTTAAAACCATAAGTCTTCCCTTTCTGTCAGAAAGTTTATACATCGCTTCCTGAGGGAAATATACAGTTTCTTTATTGAAAACATCATAAAATTCAAGACAAGGAGTATTAAGTTCGCTATATCCTGCGCTTTCAAAAAGTCCCCTAAGGTAATTTTCGATATTTTTTCTTATTGTGCAATCATTCAATAATAAATCCCTTGTTCCTTCGGGAGTAATCAAATCGTATCGTTTCATAACATTCTCCTTATACTTTAGCGTGCTAATATGATAACATAATAGCACACTATCATAACAAAGTCAAGCATTTTAGTTAAAAAAGTGATAATTGCGCCGTTTTGGGCAAATCAGCAAATGCTCCCATATTTTCGAGAGTTTCGAATACTGTTTTTGAAACACCCGATTGTTCCTTTAATTCCTCGATCGAAATAAAATCGCCTTTCTTAATACAGTCTGCAAGATTTTGCGCAGCACTTTCGCCTATTCCTCCTACAGAACAGAAAGGAAGTCTTATCTTATCGCCTTCGATAACATACTTGACTGCATCAGATTTATGAATTTCTATAGGTAAAAATTCATATCCTCTTGCAAGCATTTCGTTTATTACCATAAGCATTTCAAGAGTTCCTTTTTCTTTTGCTGAAGCATCGTTTCCCTTCTGACGAAGTTCAGCTATTTTTCTCTGAACCTCTTCTTTACCCTTTACAGCAGATTCTGCATCGAAATCTTCGCCACGGACAGTAAATATCGTAGCATAGAATTCAAGCGGTTTATAAACCTTGAACCAACCAAGTTTTATAGCAGCAATAACATACGCGGCAGCATGCGCTTTAGGAAACATATACTTGATTTTAAGGCAACTTTCAATATACCATTCAGGAACATTCTTTTCTCTCATAGCCTGAAGGACATCCTCCGTAAAGAAACTCTTTGCTTTACCCTTTCTGGTATTTTCCATTAT
>JAGAJQ010000181.1 GCA_017828955.1 Oscillospiraceae bacterium | reverse complement strand
TGCTTTTCTCTGTCAAACATCATCTTTCCACAGTCCATATGTTTACTGCGGATGTTTATTCCGTCTTTTTCTAAAAGTTCATATAAAAGCTCGCTGCCGACAAATCCTAAATCCCCTGTGACAATACAGTCATAATCGTTAGGAGATGTTTTTGTGTCTTTTAAGAACGAGGTTATCGTATAGGCGGCGGCAGGTGCCATAGCGGCACCCATATTGTTTGCGTCGGTAATGCCTAAATCAACTATTTTTCCTATTGTAACTCCTCTGATATAGGGGGCAGTTCTTTCGGGGGTAACAAGAGCGGCACCCGAGGCGGTACAGGTCCATTGGGATGTGGGAGTTCTTTGTCCACCATAGGAAAGAGGTAGTCTGAATTGTCTTTCTGCACTTCCGAAATGAGATGATGTAACTGCAACGATTTTCCCTCCTAAATTATTATCGGTCATAACGGCAGAAAGAAGCAGGGTTTCCGCCATAGTCGAACAAGCACCGTAAACTATAAGAATAGGTATGTTAAGATCACGAAGACCATAGGTTGTCCCTGTGCATTGATTCAAGAGATCTCCTGCAAACATAAAATCGATATCCTCGGGAGTGATATCTGCTTTTTCGAACAAGAGTTCAACGGTTCTTTTCTGCATCTCACTCTCTGCTTTTTCCCAGCTGTCCTGCCCGAAATGGCTGTCTTCCTCTATTTTGTCAAAAACGTGTCCCATAGGGCCTTCGCCCTCTTTTTTTCCGACAATTGAGGCAAAATATGTTATACTCGGCGGGTTAGACATAGCGAAGGTGTTTTTTGATATTTTGACTGACATTTTAAAAAAGTCCCCCATAAATCATTTTCAAGGATAGTTTTCCATTTTAAAAAGCATTTATTCATTGTTATATTATAAAGTTTTCTGCATATACTTTTTAAAAAGAATAAGGGGGACTTTTTTATGGAAAAACGCTCTTTGGCGTTATGGCAGTTCGGCGGATATGTCTTTACTTCCGCTTTAGGAACGCTTCTTCATTTTTTATACGATTTAACAGGGGAGAGCGTGGCAGTATCGTTCTTTTCGGCGGTCAACGAATCAACCTGGGAACATATGAAACTGCTTTTCTTTCCGATGTTTTTATTCTCGCTTTTCGAGTATCGTTTTTTTAAGGAAGAATACGAAAATTTCAGAGCGGTTAAACTTATCGGAATACTCATAGGACTAATTTTAATTCCCGTTTTTTATTACACCTATACGGGAATTTCAGGGGTTACTGTCGATTTTATAAATATAGCGATTTTCTATATTGCAGGTGCCATAGCTTATTTTATTGAAACTAAACTTATGAAAAAGGGAGTAGGAAGAAAATTCCCTCAGAAGATAGTTTTTCCGATACTTATAGGAATTGCGATTTTATTTGTTGTATTCACATTCTTTACGCCCGAAATTCCTCTCTTCAGAGACCCTGTAACAAAAACTTACGGCATAGAAAAAGCACCCTTATAAAAGGGTGCTTTGTTTTTACTATACCTTTTTCCATGTGGATGGTGCGAAAAGCGTTATAATCGGGAAAAGTTCGAGTCGTCCTGTCAGCATAGCGAGAGAAAAGATAAACTTGCTTAAAGGGCAGAAATCGGCGTAATTTCCCGTCGGACCTACGATACGGAGCCCCGGGCCTATATTGTTGAAGGTTGCCGCAACTGAAGTGAATGCCGTTATCGGATCA
>JAGAJQ010000180.1 GCA_017828955.1 Oscillospiraceae bacterium | reverse complement strand
AGCCTGACTGAAATTCATCTTTTTTACAAAATTGTATGATTTTTCAAAATCATTTTCAGTTTCGTCAGGGAAACCTACCATTATATCTGTTGTTATAGCACAATCTTTAAACGCTGAACGCAATTTACTTACGATTTCAGCGTATTCTTCAGAGGTATAATGCCTGTTCATAGCCTTTAAAGTGCGGTCACATCCGCTTTGCAGTGATAAGTGGAATTGCGGACATAATTTTTTCTGCCTTGACATTCTTTCTATGTCTTCATCGGAAATAACCTCCGGTTCTAAAGAACCAAGCCTTACTCGTTCTATTCCGTCAACAGAACAGACTGTTTCTATGGCATCTATTAGCCTTAAACCAAACTCTTTTCCATAAAAGGAAAGGTTTATTCCGACGATAACAACTTCTTTGTATCCGTTTTTGGCAAGAATTTCCACTTCTTTTCTTATTTCGCCAACAGGCTTCGAGCAAATTCTGCCTCTTGCTTTTGGTATAATACAGTAAGTACAAAATTGATTACAACCATCTTGTATCTTTAAGAATGCTCTTGTTTTTTTCTGAAAACCTTCAAGACACATAGGCTCAAATACCGAATTTGCGGAATTGTCATTAATATAAAGATGTTTCGCTTTACACTCGTGATATTGCCTTAATGCAGATAAAATTTCTGTTTTATTTCCGTTTCCTATGAGAATTTCAGCATTAAGTTCCTTTGCCTTATCGGGAAAAGCCTGAACAAAACAACCCATCAATCCTATAACGGCACCAGGATATGATTTTTTGATACGATTTATTGTTTTTCTTAGTTTTTTATCACTTTCTGAAGTTACTGTGCAGGTATTCATAAGGAAAATATCAGCATCTTTTTCAGATTCAGAAATTTCATACCCTTCAGAAACGAGTAATTCTTTCACGCATTCGGTTTCGTAAAGATTTACTTTACATCCGAATGATATATAATGTATTCTAATTATAATCACCTCGTAACAGTTGTACAAAAACAGTACATATTTATTGTGCAATTTTAACAAAAGGTTTTAACCTTATTTTTTGAATTAAGAAGATTATACAATATTTTTTTAAGTTTTTCAAATTTTCTTGACAGGGAGGAAAATTATGCTTATATTAAAGGTGTACCCAAGAGAAAATGAAAAAAGTAAATCAAATAATGGAGGTAGATTTAAATGAAAAATGTAAAAGTAATGCTCGCAACAATCGATGATGTAAAGAATTTTGTAGGTTCAGTTATGAAAGCTGAATATGATGTAGACCTTAACTCAGGCAGATATTCAATCGACGCTAAGTCAATCATGGGTATCTTCAGCCTTGACCTTTCAAAGCCTATTGAACTTGTTGCTCATACAGATGACGCAACAGCACTTTTTGCTGATATCAAGCAGTTTATCGTTGAATAATTTTTGATTGGGTAAAAATCAGACGCTCTCGTAGTTTACGAGGGCGTTTTTGTTTTATATCACTATCTTCAAGCATAACATTTAATACAGATATTTTTGGAGGAAGAAGATATGAATAAAAAAATATTTACAGTATTGATTGTTTTTGCAATTTTTCTTTTCAGAACAAATCTTATTTTATATGCAACAGAAGAAAAAATTTCTTCGGAAATACTTATCGATGGAAATACAGGTCAGGTATTATATGAAAATAATTCCGATAAACCTGTTCATATCGGAAGCTTCAATAAACTTATGACAATTCTGCTTGTTGCTGAATGTATAGAATCGGGTGAGTTATCTTTGAATGATGAGCTTACTGCAGGAAATAACGCTTTTAACGAAACAGGAGCTGTTATCTGGCTTGAAACAGGAGAAAAAATGTCAGTTTCAGATCTCTTAAAAGGAATTATAATAGGTAATGCTAATGACGCTTGTATAGTTTTTGCTGAAGAAATATCAGGCTCTGAAAAAGATTTTGTAAAACTTATGAATCAGAAAGCCAAAGAGCTTAGTATGAAAAATACCGTATTTACCGATTGCAAAGGAACGGGAAGCGGAAATCAATATTCAACAGCATATGATATGTCATTGCTTACAAAAGAACTTATAAAATATGATTTTCTTACTCCGTATATGACAACTTATATGGATGAACTCAGAAATGGTGCTACTCAGCTTGTCAATATAAATACACTTGTAAGAAACTACGATGGAATTCTTGGGGTTAAGGCGGGATATAGCGAAAAATCAGGATAGTCTCTTTCGGCAGCAGCAAAAAGAGGGGATTCAGTATTTATAGGTATAGTTATAGGATGTGACGAAAAGGAAGATTGCATAAAAAAAGGAAAGAGTCTTCTTGATAAAGGATTTTCTTCTTACGAAACAATAAGACCGGACGTACCAAAAGAACTTATGAGCGGTGTAAAGGTGAAAAACGGTACAGCCAAAACTGTGCTTATTAGACCTGAAATACTTTCTGAAATAACAATTCCGATAGGGTGCTCAAGCGATATAAAATACGAAGTAATTCTGCCAGAATGTGTTGAGGCACCGATTTGTAAAAATCAGAAAATAGGCGAAATTTCCTATTATCTTTATGATGATGAAGTATACCAAACTGACATAATTGCTTCTGATTCTGTTGAAAAAATGACATTTTTTAAGGCATTGTTGATTTTGCTAAAAAGCACAATATCTTTTTAGTTGTATTTCAACAAAACTATCGGCTATTTCCAAAATATCTTGCAAAAATTCTGCTTATATAGTAAAATATATTTAGCATATTGTTTTGGAGGCTAATTGTAATGTTCGTAAAATTGAATTCAAATTATGTCAACGAATTTGTCAGCGAGGCAGAAATCAAGGCTATACAGCCAGAAGTTGAAACTGCCGCAAAGACTCTTGAAAATAAAACAGGAGCAGGTAATGACTTTTTAGGATGGTACGATCTTCCTACTAATTATGACAAGGAAGAATTTGCCAGAATAAAGGCTGCTGCTGAAAGAATCAAGAAGAATTCTGATATTCTCATCGTTATTGGTATCGGTGGTTCATACCTTGGAGCGAGAGCGGCTATTGAGTTCCTCAAATCGCCTCTCTATAACTCTCTCAAGAAAGATACACCCGATATTTACTATGTAGGTAATAACATCAGCCCTACATATCTTAACGATATTCTTTCAATTTGTGAAGGAAAAGATATCTCTGTAAATGTTATTTCAAAGTCGGGAACAACTACAGAACCCGCACTTGCATTCAGAGTTTTCAGAGATCTTGTTGAAAAGAAATATGGTAAAGAAGGCGCTAAAGAACGTATCTTTGCTACTACAGACGCAAAGAAAGGAACACTTAAGGAACTTTCTGATAAGGAAGGATACGAAACTTTCGTTATCGCTGATGATGTAGGCGGAAGATTTTCAGTTCTTACAGCAGTAGGTCTTCT
>JAGAJQ010000179.1 GCA_017828955.1 Oscillospiraceae bacterium | reverse complement strand
CCTTCAAGAGTTTCACCTCATTTCATCACAAAGATGATTTCAAATATGGGTGCAGGTAATATTGCAATCAAGTTCAACGCAAAGGGCCCATGCCTTTCATTCACAACAGCTTGTGCAACAGGTTCAACAGCACTCGGTGAAGCTTACAGAGCAATCGCAGGCGGTTATGCTGACGCTATTATCGCGGGCGGCGTTGACGCGGCTATCTGCCCTCTCGCAGTAGCAGGTTTCTCAAACCTCACAGCACTCAGCGAAAGCACAGATAAGGACGCAGCGTCAATTCCTTTCGATAAGAGAAGAAACGGCTTCGTAATCGGTGAAGGTGCAGGTGCTATCGTTCTCGAAGAATATGAACACGCTAAGGCAAGAGGAGCATTCATCTATGCTGAAATGTGCGGATACGGAAGCACTTGTGACGCTCATCATGTTACAGCACCCGATGATTCAGCATCGGCATCATCAAAGGCTATAAGAGATTGTCTTACAGAAAGCGGAAAGAAGTTTGATCCCGCTAAGATTTACTTCAACGCACACGGAACATCAACTCCTCTTAACGATAAGACAGAAACAAAGGCTATCAAGCTCGCATTCGGCGAAGAAGATGCTAAGAAAATCAGCGTAAGCTCAATCAAGTCAATGACAGGTCACCTTTTAGGTGCAGCGGGTGCTATCGAAGCAGTTGCATCTATTAAGGCACTTCAGGAAAACATCGTTCCTCCTACAATCAACTATAAGGAAGCCGATGAAAACTGCGACCTTGACATCACACCCAACAAGGCTGTTAAAAAGGAACTTGAACTCGTTATGTCAAACAACCTCGGTTTCGGCGGACATAATGCTTGCGTAGCATTCTGCAAAGCGGAGGACTAATATGAACAAGCAGGAAATAATGAACATTCTTCCTCACAGAAACAGTATGCTTCTAATCGACGAAGCAGAAGTTGTTGACGGAAAGGCACACGCAAAGAAATATATCAAGGGCGATGAATTCTTTCTTGACGGACATTTCCCCGATTACCCCGTAGTTCCGGGCGTAATCCTCTGCGAAATCCTCGCACAGTCTGTATGCGTATGCCTCGGAGGAGAAGAAATAGGAAACAAGAAAACACTTTTCACAGGTCTTAATAATGTTAAGTTCAAGAATGTTGTACGCCCCGGCGATACATTTGAAACAGAATGTGAAATAGTAAGAGTAAAAGAACCTTTCTACTTTGCAAAGGGCAAGGGAACAGTAAACGGAAAACTCTGTGTTTCAGCAGAATTTTCGTTTGCGATAGTTGAAAAGGATTCTTAAACTAAGGAAAGGAATTATTGAGAATGAGCAGTGTTAAAGAAGTTCTCGGAAATCTCGGCCTTCTTGATTATTTTGCCGAGAAGCGCACATGTAAGAAGTGCGGTGCGGAATTACCTTATCCCGCTTTCAGAAACAACAATATGGTCTGCCCCTCGTGTGGTGCATATCAGAGAATGAATGCCGAAGAAAGAATTTCTCTTGTTGTTGATAAGGATACATTCATCGAAACAAATGCCAATATGGAGAGTAAGAATATAATCGGTTTCCCCGAATATTCTGCAAAGCTTAAAAAGGCAAAGAAAGATTCATCACTCAAAGAAGCGGTTGTCTGCGGAACAGGTGAAATCGGCGGACAGAAATGTGCACTCTTTATTATGGATTCATCATTTATGATGGGTAGTATGGGAACAGTTGTCGGCGAAAAGATAACAAGACTTTTTGAAATGGCAACAGAAAATAACCTCCCCGTTGTAGGCTTTACAACATCGGGCGGTGCGAGAATGCAAGAAGGTATCTATTCACTTATGCAGATGGCGAAAGTCAGCGGTGCTGTTCATCGTCATAGCGAATCAGGAAACCTCTATATCGCAGTTCTTACAGACCCCACAACAGGCGGTATCACAGCAAGCTTTGCTATGCAGGGTGACATCACAATCGCAGAACCCAAGGCACTTATAGGCTTTGCGGGACAGCGTGTTATCGAACAGACAACAGGTGAAAAACTTCCTAAGGGATTCCAGAGAGCAGAATTTATGCTTGAACACGGCTTCGTTGATATCATCGAAGAAAGAAAGAGACTCAAATACACACTCACAAGACTGCTTGAACTTCATAGCAGATAAAAATACTTTTAAGATAAGGAAGATGAATTATGTATAACGAAAAATCTTCATACGAAAAGGTAAAAGCTGCCAGAAGTAACGACAGACCAATGGGCGGTTTTTACATCAGGAATATGATAGACGATTTTATTGAACTCCACGGCGACAGAAGATTCGGCGATGACGGCGCTATTGTTTCGGGCGTTGGCTATCTTGATGGCATACCCGTAACAGTTATCGCGATGGAAAGAGGAGACTCGATCGAAGAAAGAATGAGAAGAAACTTCGGTTGTCCATCACCCGAAGGTTACAGAAAAGCATTAAGACTTATGAAGCAGGCTGAAAAGTTTTCAAGACCTATAATCTGCTTTATCGGAAGTTCAGGTGCCAACTGTGGTATCGACGCCGAAAAGAGAGGACAGGGCGAGGCTATCGCTGAAAACCTCGTTGAAATGATGGGTATCAAGGCTCCTATCGTTTCTGTTGTAGTCGGCGAAGGCGGAAGCGGCGGTGCACTTGCACTCGGTGTATGCGACACAGCTATTATGCTTGAAGACGCTGTTTATTCTGTTATCTCTCCCGAAGGATGCGCAAGTATCTTATGGAAGGATTCGGCTAAGGCTCCCGAAGCGGCAGACGCTTTAAAACTTACAGCAGGCGACCTTTACAATTTCGGTATTGTTGAATATGTTATCGAAGAAAAGGACAGAACTGCCGAAGAGATCTGTTCAGCACTCAAGAAGTGTATAAAGAAAGAAATTGCAAAAAAGCAGGCTTTGACTATTGACGAATTACTCGATGGAAGGTATAATAAATTCCGTAAGATAGGAAACTGCGAATAATAAAAAATAACGCATTTCTGTTTTTACAGAGATGCGTTTTTTATTTGAAAAAAATATACCTTTTAAATTGTATTATAAGTGAGTATTTTTAAGGAGGAATGAATTTGAAAAAGATTTTTTCTGCTTATCTTGATATGTGGAAGAGAACTGTTGATTTCAATGGCGTTACAGGTCGCGCTGATTTTTGGTTCGCTTTTCTTGTTCATAGCGTTATAATAGCGCTTCTTTGTCTTGTTTCTTACATAATCGTTATAAACACATTTTTTCTGCCCGTATTTCTTTTCCCCTTGGGTTATGCTTTCGTTTCTATCCTTTCTTTTACTTCTCTTTGTATGAGAAGACTTCACGATGCAGGCAGAAGCAGATGGTGGGTGCTTCTCATCTTTTTTGGATGCGGAATAGGGCTTATCCTTTGCGCATCAGCTACAACATCGTGGTGTATTTCTAATGTTGCACAGGGCGTTTATGGTCCACCACCTTCAAACTGGGAGGAGTCAACAAATATGAATCAGACGGTTTACGGCCCACCCGAATGGTTTGCTGAAACAAACATAAATGTTGATGTTTATGGTCCGCCTGAATATTTTGAAGAACCCGATGTGGAGGAAACTTCTGTTTCTTATGCCGAAACAACAGTTCCCGATGTTATGTATACAGAAATAACAGATGTTGTTACTCCTTCAGAAGAACCTGTTCCCGAATGGACAAAAGAAGAAAATGTTCCTATGTTAGTTTACGGCCCGCCTGCATATTTTGAAAGCATTTCAAGAGAAAAAGAACAGACCACTTTTGATGAAGAGGTAAATATTCCTCAGCCTATTTATGGCCCTCCTGTTGACGATAATATACCTGTGGAAACTTCTGAAACAGATACAGATGGTGAATAACTATGTTTAAAAAATCACTGAAACAGAGTCAGATGACGGCTCTTGCAAAATACAAGAAAGAACTTCGTAAAAACCCTAAACTCAAGTTTCTTTTTCTCGAACTCACTCAGCTTTGTAATGAACACTGTCGTCATTGCGGAAGCAGATGCGGTGACTTTATGCCGAAAGACACTCTGACAAAAGAAGAAATTTTTTCGTTTCTTAAAAAGACATCCGAACAGTTTGATTTAAAGTCCGTTCAGCTTTGCATAACGGGCGGAGAGCCACTTCTGCGTGAAGATTTCTTTGAGATAATGAACTATGCAAAGTCATTGGGATTTAACTGGGGAATGACCACAAACGGAACACTCATCGACGATGAATGTGCTAAAAAGCTCTATGAAGCAGGAATGAAAACTGTTTCTGTAAGTATAGACGGTCTAAAAGAAACAAACGATTGGTTCAGACAAAAAGAGGGTGGATATGAAGCCGCTATAAGAGGTGTCAGTGCACTCGTTTCACAAGGTGGATTTCATCATGTTCAGGTAACAACAGTTGTTACTAAAAAGAATATCGATGAATTACCCGAACTTTATAATATAATGCTGGGACTTGGGATAAAATCCTGGCGAGTTATAAATATCGAACCTATCGGAAGAGCAAAGGAACAAAAAGACCTTATTTTAGATAACGAAGACTATAAGAAGATGTTCTCTTTTATAAAGGAACATCGCTTTAAAAACTCTATGGAAGTAGTTTATGGTTGCAGTCATTATCTGGGTGAGGAACTTGAAAGAGAAGTCCGTCCCTGGTATTTCTTATGCAACGCAGGCATATATGCCGCAAGCGTTATGTATAACGGAGATATAGGTGCTTGCCTTGATATCGAACGTCGTCCCGAACTCATTCAGGGAAATATCAGAACAGACGATTTCAAAGAAGTATGGGAAAACAAATTCGAAGTTTTCAGAAAAGACTCTCATAAATGCAGAGGTTGTAAAGATTACAAATACTGCGGGGGAGATTCTTTCCACACCTGGAACTTTGATGAAAACCGTCCCGATCTTTGCTTTAAGGGAATATTATTCTGAAAATAAAAACTGTCGGAAAATCTTCCGACAGTTTGTTTTTTATATATTTTCAACCTTATCAGCAAGTCCGTCGAGCCAGTCGCCGTCGAAAAGTTCGATAGCACCCTTATCGCAAGCCTTAGCGAGTGCCGGGTTCATAGGAATTTTTGAAACCGAATGGATTTCATATTCCGAGGCTAAAGCTTCTATGTTGCTTTCACCGAAAATGCTGTGTCTGCCTTTGCAATCAGGACATTCAAAATAAGACATATTTTCAACGATTCCGATAACGGGAACGTTCATCATCTTTGCCATTTTAACCGCTTTTCCGACGATCATTGAAACAAGTTCCTGCGGAGAAGTAACAACAATAATTCCATCAACGGGAAGCGACTGGAAAACAGTAAGAGGAACATCGCCCGTTCCGGGAGGCATATCAACGAACATAAAGTCAACATCGCCCCATATTGTGTCTGTCCAGAACTGTAAAACAGTTCCTGCAATTACAGGACCTCTCCATACAACAGGATCGGATTCATCTTCAAGAAGAAGATTTACCGACATAAGCTTTGTTCCCATCTTTGAAACGCAGGGGATAATACCTTCTTCACTACCGTCTGCTCTTTCGTGGATACCGAATGCTTCAGGGATTGAAGGCCCTGTTATGTCGGCATCGAGAATGGCTGTTTTATAGCCTTTTCTCTGCATAGAAACTGCCATCATAGAGGTTACGAGAGATTTTCCTACTCCGCCCTTGCCACTGACAATTCCTATAACTTTTTTAACTTTCGATTGCTTGTTGGTTTCTTTTATAAGACTTTCTTCCGAACATTTTGAAGAACATTCGGAACAGTTATGACTGCAACCCATAATTCTTTTACCTCCAAAAAAATACGGGAGAAATTCTCCCTTTAATATAAATCTATCACAAAACGGGGTTAAAGTCAAGGAATAAACTATTTACAAATGCGGTATTTTGTGTTACAATCAATTAAAGAAAATCTCATCGGGAGTGAAGAAAATGATATACTCGGTAATACCATACCCCGTTGTCAATTATTATACAAGAGTAAATTCTCTTGAAAAGGGAAAAGATACAGAAATCGAAAAATCGAGGGTGTTTATAGGCGACGGAGGAATACATACCTCTGTTATGCTCGGCAATCTCGGATATATGAATATGACAGTGGGATTTGTTCCTGATGATGTCGGTCGTTTTATTGAAGAGGCACTCACGGAAAACGGCTGTTCAACTGGTCTTGTAAAGGTTAAGGGAAGCGGGTCTGATTGCGTCAGCATTATGCTTGACGGTGTTAAACCGACAAGACTTATCGGAAAGGGAATAAACGCTACAAAAAAGGATATAGAACACCTTTACGGAAAACTTGATTTTCTTACAAAAGGGGATACCCTTATCTTAACAGGAAAGATTCCTTCCGGTTTCCCGAAGGATTACTATACCGACATCTTAAAAACTTTCGGTGACAGAGAGATAGATATAGTTATCGACACAGAAGATGATTCTTTCAAAGAACTTTTAACATACAACCCGTTTCTTGTAAGAACAGATAAAGTAGGAATAGAAAAGCATTTTGAAACAACCTTAACAGATGCTTCATCTGCTGCGTGGTATGCAGGAAAACTTGTTGAAGAGGGCGCGCAGAATGTTATCGTTTATCTTGGAACAGAAGGAACAGTCCTTGTTTCAAAAGACGGAAAAGCATTCCATTCTCCCGCACCGAAAGGAAATGTTGTAAATACAATCGGTGCAAGAGAAAGTCTTGCGGCAGGTTTTATCGCAGGGT
>JAGAJQ010000178.1 GCA_017828955.1 Oscillospiraceae bacterium | reverse complement strand
GGCTTTAATTCTTCGATAAGAGCCTTTGCTTCAGGTCTTGTCTTGTTCATTTTCCAGTTTCCTGCGATAACAACTTTTCTTAAATCCTTGTTCATTGTAAACTCTCCTTTATTTAGTTTTATATTATGAAAAATCAAGACAGACAGGGCATAAATTCTGCCCTGCCTGTAAATTTTAAATTACTTGTCAGCGATAACATCAACGCCGGGGAGAACCTTTCCTTCGAGGTATTCGAGTGAAGCACCGCCGCCTGTTGAGATATGGCTCATCTTGTCTGAGAAGCCGAGCTGGATAACTGCTGCTGCAGAGTCACCGCCGCCGATAATTGTTGTAGCGTCTGTTTCAGCGAGAGCCTTAGCAACTGCGATTGTTCCCTTAGCGAGAATGGGGTTTTCGAAAACGCCCATAGGTCCGTTCCATACAACTGTCTTTGCTGACTTAACTGCTTCAGCGAAGAGTTCCTGTGTCTTTGTTCCGATGTCAAGACCCATCATATCAGCGGGGATCTTGTCAGCGTCAACAACTGAGATTTCGATTTCAGCATCGATAGGATCAGGGAATGACTTTGTGATTGTTGTGTCGATATGAAGAAGAAGCTTCTTGCCGAGGTCTTCTGCCTTCTTGAGCATATCCTTGCAGTAGTCGATCTTTTCGTCGTCAACGAGAGATGTTCCTACTTCGTAGCCCTTAGCCTTGAGGAATGTATAAGCCATACCGCCACCGATGATAAGTGTGTCACACTTTTCGAGGAGGTTTGAGATAACATTGAGCTTATCAGCAACCTTAGCACCACCGAGGATAGCAACAAAAGGTCTTTCGGGAACTTCTACTGCGTTTCCGAGGTACTTGATTTCCTTCTGCATAAGGTAACCAACTGCTGTTTCCTTAACGAACTTTGTAACGCCTGCTGTTGAAGCGTGTGCACGGTGAGCTGAACCGAAAGCGTCCATTACGAATACTTCGCCGTCAACGAGTTCGCCGAGTTCTTTAGAAAGGTTTTCACCGTTCTTTGTTTCGTCAGCACCACGGAAACGTGTGTTCTGAAGAAGAACAACATCACCATCAGCCATTTCAGCAACTGCCTTCTTAGCATTGTCGCCTACAACTGTATCGTCGTTAGCGAATGTAACCTTAACGCCGGGGAGAAGTTCAGCAAGTCTTGCTGCAACGGGAGCGAGTGAGAACTTATCTTCGGGACCATTCTTGGGCTTGCCGAGATGTGAGCAGAGAACGAGCTTTCCGCCGTCTGCGATGAGTTTTTTAATTGTGGGGAGAGCGGCTGTGATTCTGTTGTCGTTTGTGATAACGCCTTCTTTAAGAGGAACGTTGAAATCGCAACGAACGAGAACCTTTTTGCCTTTAACATTAATGTCGTCTACAGTAACCTTGTTTAATCCTGCCATTGTAAGACACTCCTTTAAATGAAATAGTTTTTGTTGGTTATTATTTTAACAACCCGATACTCCTATTTTAACCTATTTCACAAAATTTAGCAATAGTTATTTGTAAAAAAATTCTTAAAAAAACGGCACACCGACGATTTTTAGTCGGTATGCCGATATATTATTTTCTGTTGGGTTCTTTTATGATAATTCCTACAACTTCATGACCTAAATGACAAGCGATTGTAGCACCAACCCCTAATGTTTCGGTAGGGCCATAGCCTACTTTCTTCTTCATAGCGGCCGCAATTTCCTTGTTGCATTCTTCGTTACTTCCAACGAGGATAGCATAAGGAGTCTGAGGAACCATTGTTTCGGCAGCATATTCTACCATTTTAGGAATAACCGCCTTTTCCCCTCTGATTTTAGCAACTGTTTCAGAAACAGCATCACGGAATACGATAATGGGTTTAAGACCTAAAACTTCGCCGACAAACGCAGCAACGCAGCCTACTCTTCCTGATTTTCTTGCATATTTGAGTGTGAAAGCCGTGCAAATGATTACCCCGCTGTCAAACCAGTCCAAAAGAAATCCGAGAACTTCGTCAACATCAGCGCCTTTTTTGATCTTCTTTGCGGCTTCTATTACGGGGAAACCATAAACGCCCGTATATCCCTTTGTATCAAGAACGTGAATGTTCACCTTTCCCTTTGCTTCGGGCTTTTCATCAAAGAACATATCAACAGCCATAACAGCGTTGTTATATGAGTTTGAGCCTATTGAAGCGATAACAGCACAGATGATATCCTTATATCCTTCGTTATAAGCCTTTTCGTAAGCTTCAAAGTAGTCTGTTGTGAGAACCTGTGATGTATGAGGGATTTCGTCGCTTTCTTTAAGTATTTCGTAAAATTCTTCTCTGGTAAAGTCAACATGCTCTCTGTATCCTTTATCGCCTACTGTTATGGGAAAACAGATGAGGTGAATGTTGTGTTCGGCAGCCTGAGCAGGTGAAATATCACTTGCAGAGTCTGTTATGAGCTTTATCTTTGCCATAAGTATTTTTCCTCCATAAAATTCAGTGGAACGTTTCTTTACAAAGCATCGTCCCATTTGTATTTTGTAAGACTTCCTTCTTTAGCAAGATCGGGAAAATCCCATTGTCTTAAAACTTCATAAGTAGCAATAGCAACTGTATTTGAAAGATTAAGACTTCTTAAATCGTTTCTCATGGGAACGCGCACGCATTTTTCTTTGTTTTTAAAAAGAAGTTCTTCAGGTAATCCCTTATCTTCTCTTCCGAAAAAAAGATATGCGTTATCGGGATAAGAAACATCGGTATAAACATTTTTCCCCTTCGTTGTAAAATAAAAATATTCTCCGTTATTCTTATCGAAAAAATCTTCAAGATTTTCATAATATGTTATATCGAGTTTATCCCAGTAATCAAGACCCGCTCTTTTTAAGTTTTTATCCGTAACCTCAAAACCTAATGGTTTTATGAGGTGAAGTCTCGCTCCCGTTACGGCACAGGTTCTTGAAATATTGCCTGTATTCTGCGGAATCTGCGGTTCTAAAAGAACTATATTAAGATTTTTCATTATAGTATTATATCACACTTTCGTATATTTTGCAATAGCATTACACTAAAGAGTTTCAAAGCCTTCTGCGTCCTTATTTTCTGCAAGACGGTGTAATGTTCTTTCAAGCATTACGCCATAACGGGATTCTGTTCCGAAACTATATGTTGTTTTTATTGTGAATTCAAGAAAATCGGTTGCTCTGCTTATAGCTATAGGAAGACTGTCTCCCCTTAAAATCGCACCGACAAGAACCGACGCGAAAATATCGCCTGTTCCGGGATAATTCACATTTACATATTCAAAAGGAACTTTCCAGAAGCTTGAATTTCTCTTGTCATATCCTATGTTGCATTTTTTACCCTCTGCCATATCAACGCCTGTTATAACAACAATATCGGGGCCTTTTTCTGCAAGTCTCACAAGGCGGGATTTTGCTTCTGTCGTTGTCATCGGAAGAACATCAAGCGGTTCTCCGAGAAGAATTTTTGCTTCTGTCACATTCGGTGTTATTATATCCGCAACAGCAACGAGTTCTGCCATTCTTTTCTGTAAATCGGGTGTGCAGGTGCGGTAAGGTTTTCCGTTATCGCCCATAACCGTGTCAACGACTTTAAGCGCTTTGGGGAAGCTCGAAAAAAATTCAAGACAATGGTCTATCTGGTCTTTCGACGCTAAAAATCCACTATAAATACAATCGAAATTTTCGCCGAGTTTTTTATAATGTGAAAGCGCGGGAGAGATATATTCGGTAAGGTCACGAAGTTCAACATCTCCGAATCCGCCCGTATGTGAAGAAAGGATTGCCGTCGGAACAGGAACAACCTGTATTCCCATAACGGATAATGTAGGAAGTATTACTGAAAGACTGCATCTTCCGAGGCCTGAAAGGTCGTGTATTGCCGCTACTCTTTTTAAATAATTTTCCAAAATAATTACCTCTTTTAAAAACATATAAATTAATTATACAACATTTTTTCCAAAATAAAAAGAGTATTGTGATAATATTTTTGCGGATAATAATTTTACAACGAAAAAAGGAGAGATAAAAATGAAATTTATGACAATGGTAAAGGGTGCGGCAATACTCGCTGTTGCGGGAACAGCGGTTTATCTTTATGCCTCGGGAACACCTTCGGCAAAGAAAAAGATAAAAAGAAATGCCGAAAAAACGCTCCATTCGGCAGAGGATATGCTTCATAGCATAACAGACCTTATGTAGATAAAAGAAAAAGCCGACTTTTTAAAAGCCGGCCTTTTCTTTTGCAGAATTTATTTGAGGAGTTAAGTTAGTTAGTTGGTTTTATTGTTATCAATAATTTCTATTTCTTCGGTTTCGGGTTCTGTCGGAATCACTATCGCCATAATGAAATAAGCGAGAACCAATGTTCCGAATGAACAGAACATAAGAAGAATATAGATAAGTCTTACTATTGTGGGGTCAAGGTTAATAAATTCGCCTATTCCTCCGCATACTCCGCATATCATTTTGTTTTTTCTCGAACAATAAAGTTTTTTCATCATTTTTCCTCCTTAAAATGTGTGTTAAGCAGCTTTATCTTCTGTTGCTTCTTCAGCTGTCATTTCTGCTGTGAAAGTAATTTCAAAATCGCCTACACCATTATCGATATCGATAGTTTTAGGTGCTGATTCTTTTCCGATTGAGAAAGAACTTCCCGCTGCTGAATATGAGTTATCACCGATAGTTATATCTCCTGCGCCCTGACTTACTGTAATACGGAAATCTTCTTCTTCACCTACGATAGTAATGTCTGATGAACCTACTCCGCCATCATAATCAAGGCTTTCGCCTATCTTTGTTGTGATTGAGAAATCACCTGTGCCTATATCTAATTCTCCTGACTTGACATCTCCGTTACTAACATGGATTTCTCCTACTCCGCCTGAAATCTTGAAATTATCAGCCTTGATGTCACCAAGATTAATTGCACCTACGCCTGACTGAACAGTAAGGTCATTTGCAGTAATCTTTCCGTTTTTGGAAGAAAATTCTCCGACACCTGTGTCTATCTGAACTTTTTCTCCCGTGATATTTTTGCAGATTGTATTTCCTGCACCTGTTACGATATAAACTTCATCTCCTGCTGTAATATCCCCCAAAACAACGTTGCCTGCACCGAAATTAAATGAAATATCGTCACTTGCTGTAAGGTCTGTTATATCTATATTTCCAGCACCTGTCTGGATATAGATTTTTTCTGCTTTAAAATCTTCGGGAATTGTGATTGTTACTTCGCCTTCATATTCAACGATATTGAATAATGTGTATTTTGCGTCATCTTCAATGCGAAGAGTACCTTCTTCGTCGATACGCGCGTTATCAAACATACCCGAAAGTACATTTGTTGCTGAAAGTGCGAATTTATCACCCTTTACAACCTTTATATCACCTGCGCCGAGTTCGAATTCAAGACTTTTTACATCCCCTGTAAATTCTTTTTCGTAATTCTGATAAGAAACTGTTGTGAGATTTGTTATGGTGTTTTTAAGCTGAAATCCACCAAATCCTATGCCTATCGAAAAGAATATAGCACCGAATGCAAAGCAGGCACCTGCTATTACAAGTAAAACCTTAATAAATGTCTTCATATTACTTCTCCTTTTTACTTACGGCAACAACCGCTACTATCCCTGCTGTAATGATAACTACTGCTGATATGATTGATATAATGATTTTTGCCATAATCTTTTCCTCCTTTTATTTTATGCGGAATATTTTCTTGAATAACTTTACAAGTCCTCTGAAAAATGCGGGAATTACTTTAAGAATAATAGCCCATCCGGGAATAGCGAGAAGTGCGCCGATTGCTATCATAAAGAGTGAAACGCCCATAAGTGTGAATGCTGTTGCAAAATCAGCTGATGCAAGCACACCGAATGATACAACAAAGCCTAAAATACCCGCAACACCTACAACAAGCGACGCAAGCGCTATTGCAAGAAGAAGCGTAAGAACTGTTACAATGATTGCAAATGCTATTGCAAAAGCCGCAAGCGCAAGTGCGAGCCACAAGGGTGATGTTATGATACAAAGAATAACAATAAGAACTGTTTCAAGGGCTGTAAGACCTTTCTTTTCTTTTTTCTTCTTTGTGTTTTCTTCTGTCTTTATTCCTGTTGTAACGGGAATATTTTCTGTTGATGATGTTTCAACTCTTCCCATATCGGAAAGAATCTGGTCAGCAACATTTTTTGCACTTCCGAGTGATTTTATAGCGTCATCGGCATCTTCTGATTCTTCTAAATATTCTTCATAATATTTAACTGCCGATTCAAGTTCTTCTTTGGGAAGAACCGAAAGGTAACCCTTAAGTTCCTCAATAAACTGCTCTTTTGTCATATATTTTCTCCCTCCATTATCCTGTCAACTTTCTGCTTGTGGGATTTCCATTCTTCCCTGTAAAGACTGAGTTGTGCGGCACCCGCCGTTGTTACACGATAATATCTTCTGTTTCTGCCCATATACTCTTTATCGTAACTTTCAAGACATTCGTCTTTCAAAAGTCGTCTGAGTACAGGATAGAGAGTAGATTCTGACATATCAATCGCCTCTCTGATTTCCTGAGTTATCTTGTAGCCGTATGTATCTTCTTTTGATACGATAGCGAGAACAAGTGCGTCAAGCAAACTTGCGCTGATAGGAAATGCCATATTTTACAGTCCCCCTTTTTCTGAAATAATATTTTTTCAAAACTAATATTGTTTTGTTTTCTATATTATACGGCATATAATATAATATGTCAACTATATATTATAACAAAAAAAG
>JAGAJQ010000177.1 GCA_017828955.1 Oscillospiraceae bacterium | reverse complement strand
GGGTCACCACCACTGATAACATTGACAGTATAAGCCTTTGCAGGACGGTTTTTCGGCCTGCATATATAGCGTGTTTCAAATGAGTTACCTATACTGTCAAACTGAAAATTTACGGTTTCCTCTCTTTCGGGCAAAGTCCCCGTTTTTAAAAGTGTGTCAATATCGGATTTCAGTTTTATCTCGATATTCTTGTTTTCATAGACATCTATTCTTTCTATTATAAGAGAGATATCCGACTTTTCAAGTCTGTCTTTTTTAAGAATATCATCGAAAACATCAAAGACAGTTTTAGACATTCTTGCGATTTCAACTATCGAACTTCTTTTTCTGATATTTTCCTTTATCTGATTTTTGCATCCGTTTATTCTGTTTATGGCGTCTTCTTCGAGTTCTCTGTATGTTTCCTCGATAAGTTCTTCGTTATCGGGATTTTTCATAAGTTCACGGATTTTCTGCTTTTCGATCGCTTTCAGTTCTTCTTTCGCACTGTTAAGTTGCTTTTCAAGGATTTTTATTATGTTGTCGCTTTCTTTAACAGTCTGTTCCTCGCCCGAAACTGTATTCTGAAGTTTATCAATCATATCTTCACAGTTGTTTTTTACAAGCCTGATATAATCCTTTACAACAGCGTCAAGAAAATCAAGGGTTGTGTTGTGTGCCGTGCAGGCATTTAGTCCCCTCTTGTGATAAGAACCACAGATATATGACGGAGTGAGTTTTATTGAACTTCTGCTGAACATCGGTTCTCCACAGTCCCCACAGAATAACTTACCCGTGTATGGAGTGGGATATTTTTTAACCCCTCTGTAAGAGGTTGTTGTTCTTTCCTTGAGTTGTTCCTGTGTGTCAAGAAAAAGTCTGTCATCAATTATCGCTTCGTGGTGCTTTTCGATAACTATATGGTCGCTTTCATCAACCTTTGTGTCTTTTCCCTTGATAGTTCTTCGGGTGTATTTGTGTCCCCTGAATGTTCCTATATAATAATCGTTGCGAAGTATTCCCTGAACGGTTATGATGCTCCATTCATTCTTCACCTTGCGCTTGTATTCCTTTTCGGATTCTTCGGCGCGTTCTCTTTCCTTCGCCCTTGGGGTAGGTATATTCTTTTCGGTAAGATAATTTGCTATCTTCTTATATCCCCAGCCCTCAACGGAATAGAGCCTGAAAATTTCTTTTACAACCTCTGCCTCATCGGGAACGGTTTCGATTATGTTCTTCTTCTGATTTTTTATGATATATCCATAAGGAACAGCACAAAGCCATTCACCCGCTTTCTGTTTCATATCAATAACACTGCGGACTTTCTTGCTTGTTTCGGTAACGGGCATTTCATTGAAAAGAAAACGGATCGCAATGTTTGTCCACTCATCATTTGTGGGATAATCAATGCCATCCATAATGCTTATAATGCGTATTCCCTTATCTCTCATCTTTTCAAGTTCGTTAAGACCCAAACTTGTTCTTCTCGAAAAACGGGAGAAATCCTTTACAACAAGAATTCTTGATTTTCCTTCAAGGAGATTTTTTCTGAGAGTCATATAGTTCTCACGCTCTTCAAAGGTATAACCCGATTTATCTCTGTCAACATATTCTTTAACGGTGCATCTCGGAAAATGCTGTTTTACATAAGAATTGATAATCTTGAGCTGATTTTCGATAGAGGTGTTTGAATCACTTTCTCTCTCGGTGTCAACCGAAATTCTCGCATATACGGATATTTCTTCCGTAAGTTGTGAATCAGCTAACTTTACCATATTGAATTTATCCCCTTTCTTTGTTTTTACAACATTGTATCATAAAATAAGTAGTTTGTCAAGGGAAAGGGAGAAAAAGAAAAAGCCGTACTCGGATTTTTCCGAATACGGCGTTACATATTTAACTGTTTGATAAATTGGAATTTGACTCTCCGTCAAACTGAAAGTTTACTTTCACGCATCTACACTTTTTGATTTATCAATCGTTCTATCGAATCAACTAATTCACACAAATCCTCATCCTTATCTTCCCAATGAAAATATTTTGATTCTTTAAAGTATTCGCTTGGATAGTATTTCTTGCCATCTGTATCAACTAATGCAACAGTGATACAACCTCGCTCACATTCAAAAATAATCAGACTATCACTTTCAATATGCTTATATGTTAATCCAAACACACACATCTGAACAGGTCCATATGTTTCCAGTAATTTCACCTTTTCAACAAAGCGTTTTTTCAT
>JAGAJQ010000176.1 GCA_017828955.1 Oscillospiraceae bacterium | reverse complement strand
CATAACAACAGATATCGCAATGTTAGGGATATCGACATCATAAGAAAAACTTGTGAGTGTGAAGATAGGCATAGCCAGCTGGAAAGTGAATATCGGGCAGAAGATTTCTGCGATTTTTCCTCTGTTGCAGATAATAACAGATACCGCTGATATTATGAGAATTGCTATCGAAATAAATCTCGAAGCGGTAGAATCGGTTGTTGCGACAAATGATGAGATGAGCGCATAAACTCCGAAAACAATATCGTTTGCATATTCTGCATTCAGTAAGTTTTTAAGAGGAGTAAGACCTGTTATAAGGTAATATGCAAGAATTACAACAAACGGAATGACAAGACTTGCGATAAAGCCGAGTTCAAAAATAAGTATAAAACTTGTAACAAGCCATATGAACGAGATAAATGTAAATAATCTGAGGATATTTGTTTTATGACGGAGAGAAAGTATAAGAAATTCTGCCGTTATCATAAATGAAGAAAGGATAAGTTCCCATTCGGGAATTTTTTCGCCCGCAAGGCAGATTAAAATGTCAATAACCGCAAGAATTCCTGCTACCGAAGCAACAAAAATCCCGAAATATTTTGATGTGTTTTTTATTTCGTCGGAGAAAATTCCCATAAATGAGAGAATACAATAGATAACCGCTGTTAGTGTGATTATAAGTATTACAGATGAGAAATCATCGGGGCGTATACCTGAGAAAAGCGATGTTGTTATGAATACAGCAAAGAGAGAAACCGATAACATTCCGCTTTTTTCAGAAACGGTTCTTGTAAGGAATGTTACAGCGTAAACTGCGAATGCAAGGAATGTTACAATGTTTATTGTTTCTTCTGCAAACACCGAGAACGATAAAAACGAGAATATGATAACGCTTGATACCGAGAATAAATCGTATATTTCAGAAAATACATTTTTTTCGCCGAAAATCTTGTCATATAACTTTTTCATAAGCGGAACTGTAATTATTACAGCGAATGAATAAACCGCATTGGCGAGAATAGCAACATCTTTTCTCGGGATAAAATGAAGAAGCATAAGGAAAACCGTCAGAGAAAAACTGTAATGTGAAATCGCGGAAAAAGCCTTGATTTTATAGTCGTGAGCACCCTTAAAGAAAGGAATGCATATGCTGAATGATGTTATCGCCGTCATCAAAAGACATCCATCGCCCGAGAATGAAAGATATTCGCCGAAAACATCGAGAATTCCCGCCGCAACAAAAGCAGCAGGCAGGAAAAGGCTTCCGATTACATAGAATACGAAACCTGTCTGTTTGAGTTTCAGCTTGCGTTCTGTGAGTGAATGCATACCGAAGAAGAATGCCGAGAACGAAAGAAGAACAACTGTTTTGAAGAAGGTGTTTAAAACGCCCCATGTTGCCGCCGCAAAGATAAATCCCGAAAGACAGAGGAACAAAGCACCGAGAACGAGAATAATACTCATAGCGCTTGTCTTCTTTTTAGTGTCAGCCTTTTCTGTTTTAACAACAGATTTCTGCTCAGGAATAACAGCAGCAGGCTTTGGTTCGTCTTTGAAGATTTTTTCGGGAGCGGGTTTCGGAACATCCTGCTTTCCGACAGCCTGTTCATTATCGGGCTTTTTATAGAAATCGCCATACTGATAAGCAGGTACAGAAGCGGGTTTGCTTTCGGCCTGAGGAGCAGATACCGTTTCGGTAACAGGTTTTTCATCCACAGGATTTGTTTCCGATAACTTTGCACGAAGCCTTTTTATTTCTTCATCAAGAGTATAGATTTTTCTTTTCAGTGAAGAATTGTCGGTAAGAGCGACGATGTAGAGTATTGTCAGAACAATCGGCGCTACAAGCCATAGAAGTATCAATATTATTAATAGT
>JAGAJQ010000175.1 GCA_017828955.1 Oscillospiraceae bacterium | reverse complement strand
AATCAGATCTGATATTCTGAAGAATATAAAGCATACGGAAGAACTTTCAGAAGATATAAAGCACAGAAGACAGGTTGCTATGTATCTTTCTCATCTCGAAGGAATTGATGAAGATTATCAGAAACTTTTTTCCTGTAAGAATGTTTCAGTAAGATTCGGAAAACTTCCTATAGAAAGTTATGAAAAGCTCTCTTATCATAAGGACAAGCCTTTTATTTTCAATACTTATGATAATGACGGGGAATATTATTGGGGAATGTATCTTTCGCCTTCATCAATGAAAGACGATATTGATGATATTTTTTCAGAACTTTATTTTGAAAGAATAAGACTTCCCGATTTTGTTGAGGGAACAGGTAAAGATGCGAAAATAAACAATGAAAAGGCAATTCTCAACGAAAGAGAAGAGCTTAAAACATTGAAAAAGCAGATTGATGAATCTATTGATAAAAACAAAGAAAAGCTCAATATGATTTATTCAAAGCTTGTTTATTTGTCTGGAATGTTTGAACTCAGAAGAGAAGTGGCTTTCTGCGATAATAAATATATTCTCATAAAAGGCTATGTTCCTTCTAAGAAAGCGAAAGAATTCACATCGTTATTTAAAGATCTCGATACAGTTTCTGTTATTTCAAGACCTTGTGAACGAGACAATAGATTGAATCCACCGACAAAACTTAAAAATAACATTTTCGCGGAACCTTTTTCAATGTTTGTTGAAATGTATGGTTTGCCGTCACATAACGGGTTTGACCCTACAATGCTTGTTGCTATAACATATACTCTTCTTTTCGGACTTATGTTTGCTGATTTAGGACAGGGTATTATAATTGCAATAGCAGGTGCTTTTTTATGGCACTTTAAAAAGAATAAACTTGGTGCGATACTCGAAAGAGTAGGCATATCAAGTGCGGTGTTCGGATTTATTTTCGGAAGTGTTTTCGGTTTTGAACATCTTCTTGATCCTGTTTTTATAAAAATGGGATTTGAAGAAAAACCATTTGAGGTTATGGATAACATAAACACCATTCTTTACGGTGCGATAGCACTTGGAGTTGTGTTTATAATTATAACAATCATCATAAATATCTGCATAGGTTTCAAACAAAAAGATTATGAACGTGCTCTGTTCTCGAATAATGGTATAGCAGGTCTTGTATTCTTTGTTGCAATTTTAGGGGGACTTGTAGGAAATCTTCTTTTAGGAATGAATCTTCTTACACCTGTGTATATAGTCTTCCTTATTGTAATTCCTGCTTTGCTTATGTTTTTCAGAGAAATACTCGGTTGTCTTCTTATGAAGAAGCCTATTGAAAAAGTAGGTATCGGCGATTTTATCGCATCAAACTTCTTTGAAGTTTTTGAATTCGGTCTTGGTTTTGCAACTAACACACTTTCATTTGTCAGAGTGGGAGGATTCATTCTTTCTCACGCCGGAATGATGTCGGTTGTAATGCTTCTTGCAGAAATGGCCGGAAAATCAGGTTCAATACTCGTTATTATCCTTGGAAATATATTTGTTATAGGAATGGAAGGTCTTATAGTTGGCATTCAGTCATTAAGACTTGAATTCTACGAAGTATTTTCAAGATTTTATGACGGAGACGGAAGAGCGTTTGAACCCGTAAATATGAAAATAAAAAATATAAACAGTAAATAATTCTGGAGGAAAATATTATGCTTATCTATTTATTACCACTTGTTGCACTTGCACTCATTATTTCACCTGTAGTTTATTCTCTCTCAAAGAATGCTACTGTTGACAAGGCTAAAAGAGCTTTCAAAATAAATCTCTGCACATTTGCAGGTGTTATGCTTCTCGCTATCGTTCTTCCTTTCGGAATTCAGGTAAATGCTGATACAGAAGTTCCTGCTGGGGAAACACAGTCAGTTGTTTCTGAAACAGCTCCTGTTTCAGAAGGAATGAGTAGCGACGGACTTGGATATCTTGCTGCAGCACTCGCTACAGGTCTTGGTTCAATCGGTTGTGGTATTGCAGTTGCTTCTGCGGCTCCTGCTGCTATCGGTGCGGTTTCTGAAGAACCTAAGGCTTTCTCTAAAGCACTTATCTTCGTTGCTCTTGGTGAAGGTGTT
>JAGAJQ010000174.1 GCA_017828955.1 Oscillospiraceae bacterium | reverse complement strand
GCTGTCGTTTGGAAAGGTGGGAGTTGCTTGAAAAAGAATGCAGAAAACAAAAAGCCTATGGCACTTGGCGGATTCATAAAAATCGCATTTGCGGCTTTTGTTATCTATGCCGTTGTGAATATCGTTTCAGTTCAGGTGACACTCGCTGATAAGCGCGAACAACTCGCCGCTTTAGAAGAAAAGAAAGCTCAGATAGAACTTCAGAATGAAGAATATGAGCGTCTTCTTTCCATTGAAAACGAGAGCGACTATATGGAGCAGTATGCTATTGAAGAACTCGATTATGCTTATCCCAATGAGATAAGATTCTATGATACATCGAGGGGCTAAAATTTTAAGGGGAATTATTTATTTATGCAGGTTGAAATCGGCAAAATCTATGAAGGTAAGGTTACGGGAATAACAAAATTCGGTGCGTTCGTTGAAATAGAACAGGGCGTCACAGGAATGGTACATATTTCAGAAGTAGCAAATACCTATGTCAACGAAATCAAAGACCATGTTACCGAAGGACAGGTTGTTAAAGTAAAAGTAATATCAATAGGCGATGATAATAAGATCAGCCTTTCGATAAAGAAGGCTCTTCCTCCCGTTCAGAAGCCACAGCAAAGCGGCAACAGACCGAATAAGGACGGGGGATTTGCTCCGAGAAAGCCAAAGCCTGCTGCTAAACAGCAGAGTGGCGATAAAAACCGTATCCCTGAAATATGGGAGCCTAAAAAGCCCGTTACTGCGGCTGAACAGTCTTTCGAAGATATGCTTAACAAATTCAAGCAGAACAGCGAAGAAAAGCAGTGTGACCTTAAGCGCAGTATCGACGGAAAGAGAAAATCGGGCAGAAGAGGTTCAAAGTAAAAAACAACTACAATCGGGTTTCAGCTGAAATCCGATTTTTTTATGGAGGATAAAATGTATTTATACAATGCTGAAATTTTTACTGCGACAGGTGAAATAATCAAGAACGGTTATGTTGAAATAACAGGCAGACATATTACCGATGTAGGCGAGGGCGAACCCTCTGATATGTCGTTTTACGATATAGATTGCAATGGCGGAAAACTCTTTCCCGGATTTATCGACGCGCACACCCATATGGGACTTTTCGAAAGCGGAGTAGGCATTGAAGGGGAAGACTGCAATGAGGACAGCGACCCCGTTACTCCCGACCTTAGAACAATCGACGGCATAAATCCTATGGACGAAAATTTCTCTGTTGCGCTTTCTTACGGTATAACAACCGTCGCAACGGGTTGCGGTTCTGCAAATCCCATAGGCGGAGATGTTATCGCAATAAGAACATCGGGAAGATATGCCGATGAAATGCTTATTAAACCTGTCGGAATAAAATTTGCATTGGGTGAAAATCCTAAGAGCGTTTATTCAGAAAAAGACAGCGCGCCCGTTACAAGAATGGCGACCGCGGCTATTATAAGAGAAGCACTTTTCAAAGCAAAAAGATATATGGAAGATAAGAAAAAAGCGATTGCCGAAAACGATGACCTTCCTGAATATGACGCAAAATGCGAGGCGTTGGAACCTCTTCTCAAAAAGAAGATAAAGGCGTTTTTCCATTGCCATAAGGCAAACGATATTATGACGGCTGTGAGAATTGCGAAGGAATTCGACCTTGATTATTCTCTTGTTCACTGCACAGAAGGGCATTTAATCGCTGATGTTTTAGGTGAACAAAGGGTAAGGGCGGCGGTAGGCCCCGTTATCTCAGATAAGGGAAAACCCGAACTTATGGG
>JAGAJQ010000173.1 GCA_017828955.1 Oscillospiraceae bacterium | reverse complement strand
ACCCCACAGACTTAAAAGAGTTCTTTCCGATTTCAAGAATTTAAAGGTTCTTGCCGCACATTTCGGCGGGTATCGTTGTTGGGAAGAAGCAAAGGAATCTATCGGCAGAAACCCCAATGTAAGATTTGACACATCAAGTTCTCTTCCTATGATTTCGGTAGAAATGGCGAAAGGACTTATAGATTATTACGGTGTTGAAAATATGTTTTTCGGAACAGATTTCCCTATGTGGAGCGCTACTGAGGAACTCGAAAGATTTTTCTCATTAGGTCTTTCTTTTGAAGATAACAGAAAAATCTTCTCAGAAAACTTCAAGGAATTTTTCGGAATTGAAAAATTGTAATTCTGTTAAAATTTTTTTCAAAATTTATTAAAAAATATATTGCAAACCCTATTAAAATATGGTATCATTAGAATATATGTAACATTATTCCTCATAAACATAACGAAGGGAAGTTATAGCTATGTCAAAAATTCAGTTCATCACAGGAGGAGCGGCAAGTGGTAAAACCCGTTGGGCTATTACATACTACCAGGCTTGTGACAATGTTCTTTATCTTTGCATAAATAAAGAACTCGACAAGGAAATAGCCGACAGAATCGCTTTCAACAACAAGAGAAACGGCATCGAATGGGAAATTGTCAAGGATGTTGACGACCCCGCAAAGTATATCGACCGCAACCATAAGTTCACAATCTTCGATGGCCTCGGTGCTTATGTTTCAAGAGAAATGTATGCGGCTTGTCCCAATCCCGAAGAAATGACAGAAGATCAGAAGAAAGAAATTGAAAAGAGTATTATTGATAAGCTTATTTCTCTTATCGAAACCGTTAAAGAAATAAACGGAGATCTTCTCATAATAACAATCGAACCTGGTTTTTCTGTTTGCCCCGAAAAGAGAGAACAGAGACTTTTCAGAGAAATTCTCGGAACAGTCAACCAGCGTATCGCAAATATCTGTACAGACGTTTATCTTTCCGCAAGCGGAATTCAGTTTAAAATTAAATAAGATAGGGGAGTATTTTGTATGACATTTGAAGAATTTATTATGGCTGCCAGAAATAATGGCGCATCCGATATCCACATGACAGTAGGTGCTCCCACTGTCTTCAGAATCAACGGTAACCTCGTTCGCCTTAACGATATGGACGATCAGGTCGTAAACAGAACAATCCTTTCAATGCTCACAGCAGAACAGGAACAGCGCCTCAACGCAGGTGAAGACCTTGACTTCGTTTTCGAAATCTCAACAGGTGCAAGACAGCGTGTAAACGTATTTCACCAGATGGGAAAACTCGCTGCATCAATTCGTCTTCTCAATGCAGAAGTTCAGTCACTCGATGACCTCGGCTTCCCTCATGTTTTAACAGAATTCGCACAGAGAAAGAGCGGACTTATCCTCGTTACAGGACCTACAGGTTCAGGTAAGACAACAACTCTCGCGGCTATGATTGACTATATCAACAAAAACCGTGCTTGTCATATCATCACAATCGAAGACCCCGTTGAATACCGCTACAAGCCCGACCTTGCCCTCATTCATCAGAGAGAAGTTGGTGCCGATGTAAAGACATTCGACCTTGCTCTTCGTTCAGCACTCCGTGAAGACCCCGATGTTATCTTCGTCGGCGAAATGAGAGACTTT
>JAGAJQ010000172.1 GCA_017828955.1 Oscillospiraceae bacterium | reverse complement strand
GAGGAATTTTATGAAAAAATTATCAGAAAAACATAAAAAGATACTGAAAGCGATTTTAATACCCTTGATTATTATTCTTGTTATTGCTATGATAAATGAAATAGTAAAATATATTATTATTTCAAAAAATGACGATATAATCATATACAGGCATAAAAGTTCAGTTTTTTTATTTTCTGTCAGGGGTGCTACTGATTCAGATGAACTAGCGATAGAGATATTTAATTATTGTGACAGAGGCTTTTTATGGCTTGATGATCCATTTTATGAAACTTATGGAGAGACAGACTATCCTCGGGATGCTGTATATAAAAAGTTTTCAATCCCTGAAGAATATAATATTAATTCTGATAATATTTTGGGTTGGCCGGAAGATGACAGGTTTTTAGCCAGAGAATATGTTTATCCGTCTGAAAAAGAACAATTTGGATTATCTGAATGTAATATAGATTTTTATACATGTGGGGAGAGCACTTTTCCCCAAGTGTATTTTTTAGATAGTGGAAGAAAATTTGTTATATATAAAAAATTCAATTATCTGTTTTTAAAAGAGATTAAGGAAGAAATTCCCGAACAAGCGTCTGCCAAGTAGAGCAGGCGCTGATTTTTATATATTTTGCAGTAAATTTTATGGTCAAATTATACAATCGCGTTATTAGGTTTTTTCAGAAAACTATTGATTTTTACTTTAATTTATGATAGAATGTAAAGTGTGCAGAAAATATTTTACATATCTGTAGCAAAAATTACACAAATTCATATAAATATAGCTTAACAGGAGGAACTATTATGGGTTTTAAAATTGAAGATGGTGTTCTTATCAAATACACCGAAGAAGAAGGCGTAACAAAAGTTGTTATCCCTGATGAAGTAACTGTTATCGGAAACCGTGCTTTTGCGGGCAGAAATAATATAGAAAGCATAGTTATACCAAATTCTGTAACAAAAATCGGTAACTGGTCTTTCAGAGACTGTGAAAACCTTAAAGAAATAAACATTCCCGATTCAGTTAAATCTATCAGCAAATGGGCATTTTCAGGTACTCCATGGCTTAAGGAATATCCAGATGATATGATTATTGTCGGTGGAACATTGATAGAATATAAGGGCGATGCTTCGGACATCACTATCCCTGACAATGTAAAAGCTATCGGCGAAAAGGCGTTTTTCTGCTACGAAAATCTTAAAAGCATAACTATCCCTTCTTCTGTTGAAACTATTGGAGATGGCGCTTTCTCACATTGTAAAAATCTTGAAAGCATAACTTTACCCGATTCTGTTACAGCTATTGGTGAAAATGCTTTCTATGAATGTGAAAATCTTAAAGATGTAAATTTGCCCAAATCCGTAAGAAGCATTGGAAGAAAGGCTTTCTATTACTGTAAAAACCTTGAAAGCATAAAGATCCCCGATTCTGTTGTACTTATCGGCGGTGGTGCTTATGAAGCTTGTATCAATCTTAATAGTGTAGTTCTTTCCAACGCCACTTCAAGCATCGAACATTTTGCTTTCTCCGGCTGTAAGAAACTCAAAGACATAGTAATTCCTAAGTCTGTTGTATTTATCGGTGGATGCGCTTTTGAAGATTGTGAAAATCTCGAAACTATAAATATTCCCGAATATACTATAAGCATAGAAAACAACGCCTTTTCAGGTTGTAAAAAACTCAAGAATATAACTATCGCAGATTCTCTTACAAGCATCGGCGATAACGCTTTTGAAAATTGCGAAAGTCTTGAAGAAATAAATATTCCCGATTCTGTTACAAGTATTGGCAATAACGCTTTTGAAGATTGTAAGAGTCTCAAGGCTGTTACGCTCCCCGATTCTGTTATGTTTATCGGTGAAGAAGCTTTTGATGACTGTAACAAAGATCTGACAATCTACGCTTCAGAAAGTTCATATGCTCACAGATACGCTATGATAAACAATATCAAGTTTGAAATCAAGTAAGTAATAATCCCCTCTATGAAATTCATAGAGGGGATTTGTTATTTTTCGCCTTCTATCATCTTTATAAGAAGATAATAGTTATCGTCCTTTGTTATATCGCTGTAATATTCATCAGAAAAATGATAATTTGAAGAAAGGTCTTCCATTAAAATCAATGCGTCATCGTGTGTTACCCCGTTATCTATGATGACCTGTATGAATTCGAGTTCATCATCGGTAACAACGCCGTCGTTATATAAAATTCCCCAGACAGCCATTCCAAACGCGTTTGAATAGTAATGCACCCTCAGTTTATATGAGGTATCCGCACCATTTTTAAAGAGAATTTTTATAATCTCAATATCTTCCCTTGTGAATTCACGCCCTATCATACTATTAAGATAGTCTTGCATACTTGTTTTTACATAAGCCATATGATCGTATCTTTCGGGATTATCTATAACGGCGCCGTGTTCAATCGCTATTTTCACAACATCGGCATCGCCGTTTTCAAGACCTGCTTCTAAAATGCTTTCTCTGTTGTTATCGTGAAAGAAAACGAGGTCAGGGTTTTTATCAAGGAGTTTTTCGAGTTCTTCTATCGCTTCGTCTGACCCGTCACGCGAAAGTTCCATCACTTTATATGCGGATTTTATTGAAACATCTTTTGTTTTGCCGTTAGGAAGTTCTACTTCAGCAAACTGTGATTTATATGTAAGGTAAACTGCAAATATAATTATAGGTGCTATATTTATTATTCCTAAAACAAGAAATACATTACCTGTTATTTTAAGTTTTTTACTGTCTTTCTTCTTGCCGATTATTTTAAAAAATATTGCGGTTATGATAAATATAGCAGATAACAGAATAACTACTATCAGTATGATAAGAAAAATCGTTCCAACAAACATTCCCATAAAAGCCATAAAATTCACCTCGATTTATTATAGCATACAAAAGAATGAAGTGCAATAAATCCCTATGCAAATTAAAATTGCATAGGGATTGCATTTTACTCTACTGTTTCAAGTAATTTTTCCTCGGTCTGAGTTTCGTTTTCTTTAGTCACTGGGGTGTATCTGAGCATATTCCATATAAGAATTAATGTTATCAAGTCGCTTGAAAAGATTTCTTCAACAAGAATAGACAAGACACAGATTGTTTTATTATTTCGATGATTAGGACGAAAAACTTCAGCTGCGTCATACAGAAACTTTCCACGTATAATAGCACAGAAAATATTAGGTAATATGGGTAAAAGTATCATAAGTATAGAACCGATCACTGTTCCTACATAAGGAATAGCCATAATAAAAGTACTTATTATAATACCAAGAATGTCAATAACCCATCCGCCTAAATACCTGAACACAAACCACAACCAGAAAGCTGCGGTTCGTTTTTTACCTATCTGTTTTCTGAAAAGCGTAAATGGTTTATCAGAAATATCACATAAAACATAATGCCAGGCAACAGGAACAAAAGCAAGCCAGCCATCCTTTCGTCCTGCCTTTTTCGAAAGTTTACACATCCCCACCGAGCGAAATAGATAAACAATGATATCAAGAATAACACCAAAAAAGCTTATTCCTATCATTACCAAAAACACAACAGAAGCTGTTGTTGCCGCGTTTGATGCCGATATAGAAGCGCCTGATTCTGCAATAGAATCTATAAATCCAAAAATAGATTCAACATTCTCTGTAGTAGACTCTACATCTCCTG
>JAGAJQ010000171.1 GCA_017828955.1 Oscillospiraceae bacterium | reverse complement strand
GATAAGGATAATGAGTCACAAGATAAAGCGCAATCTGTGCACCGAGAGAAAATCCTATTAAAACACATTCTCCGTTATACTGTTTTGCAAGTTCGATTATCGCCTCGTTTACCTCTTTTGTGTTGAAGGTTTTGTCAACTTCTTTTCCGTAACCGTAAAGATGAGGGATAACAAGATGATATTTTTCTGCAAGGCAGTATGATTTTCGGAATGTATCTGTAAAATTCATTCCGTGTAAGAAAATTATCGTAGGATTTTCGGGGTTGCCGTATTCTTCATAATAAATCATTCAGTAAGCAATCCTTTCAGAATTTCAATTCCTTTATCTATTTCAGAGAATGATATTGTAAGCGGAGGTAAAAATCTGAGTTTTTCCTTTGCGGTTAAAACGATAACTCCGTTTTCAACTGCTTTTTTAACTACGTCTCCTGCTTTTTTTGTCTTGAGTTTAGCACCAAGCATAAGACCCATACCGTCAACTCTTTCGATTTCTTCGATTTCAAGAAGTTTTCCCTTAAGATAAACGCCCTTGCGGATTACTTCTTCCATAAAATCGTTATTAACCTTTTCGAGAACCGCCATAGCACCTGCTGATGAAACAGGGTTTCCGCCAAAAGTCGAACCGTGAGTTGATGCTGAAAGAACATCACAACATTTTTCGTCTGCAAGGCACACACCCATAGGAAGTCCCCCTGCGATGCCCTTTGCGAGAGTGGTTATATTTGCTTTCTTTCCGAAATTTTCACCTGCCAAAAACTTACCTGTTCTTCCGACACCTGTCTGAACTTCGTCGGCTATTGTGAGAACATCCTTTTCTTCGCAGAGAGAGTAAATAGCGTCAACAAATTCTCTTTCTAAAGGTAAAACTCCGCCTTCGCCCTGAATGTATTCAAACATAACAGCACAGACTGTATCATCGAGTTTAGCTTTAAGATCATCGATATTATTAGCTTCAACATAGATGAAACCTTCTGTAAACGGGAAAAAGTAGTTATGGAAAACGTCCTGTCCCGTTGCTGAAAGAGTAGTTAAAGTTCTTCCGTGGAATGAGTTTACAAGGGTGATGATATTGTGTCTTCCCTTGCCGTATTTATCGAATGAATATTTTCTTGCGAGTTTAATAGCACATTCGTTTGCTTCAGCACCGCTGTTTCCGAAAAACACCTTGCTGTATCCTGTTCTTTCGCAGAGATTTTCGGCAACATCCGCCTGAGGTGCGTTATAATAAAGGTTTGATGTATGCTGGATTTTATGTGCCTGATTGCATACATAAGAAACCCATCTGTCATCGCAGATACCGAGGGAGTTTGTTCCTATTCCGCTTCCGAAATCGATATACTGTTTTCCTGCTTCATCGTATACCTTTTCTTTTATCCCTCTGTCAAGACATACATCCTGACGGGTGTATGTCCCCATTATATATTTTTCAAATTTTTCCTTTGTGGTCATTTTTATCTTTCCTTTTAATATGTTCTGTAGACCTTAGAGAAGAATTCTTCTGCTTCTTCTTTAGTCTCTCCCGAATAGTCATCGCCGACAAGAGAATAGTTTATAAGAACAACGTCTTCATCTAAAATCATAACTTTTATGCACATAATTACACTATCGCCATCTTCTTCGACTTTGAAAACTCTGTATGCATAATATCCGTTTGAATCTTCTCCTGTTTCGGAATGAATTTCTGTATATACGGTTTCCTCAAGAAGCTTTTCTGCAACAGCTTCTTTCTGCTTTGCTGTAAATCCCTTGACTATACCGTCACCGTGACGGACGATTACAAAATTTGAAATACCCTCTGAGGAATATGTTGTATCGTTTCCGTTAGTTACTTTTCTGGGTGTTGTCGGCATAAGAAGCGAAACGCCTTCGCCACTTCCGACATTTACCCTCTCCCAGTTGCTCATATCCGCCGTTTCAACAACAGAACTTACCGCTCCGCCTACATCGGAAATAACTGACGACATACCATAAATTCCGCCAATAAGTCCTAATATAAGTGCTACTATCATAACAAGATGTCTTATCTTGAATGACGCAGGTTCTTTTCTGAAATAAGATGCTATTCTGTCATCGGGGTCAAACTGATACTGAGCTTTGAGCTGATGATATCTGCTTATTTTCTGATATGCTGTAATATATGCGCCAAGAATAGCAATTTTCGCAAAAAGTCTTCTGAACGAAAGTAAAGAAGTAAGAACGCCGAGTCCTCCGTAAATTATTGCAAGGATTGCACATACTTTGTTTTTCTTGCTTATTCCGAATGCAAGACCCATACATATGCAGATGTCAATAAAATTGAAGATTGCAGCAAATGCTCCCGCAAGTCCTGAAAGAGTTCCCGCGAATGATACTATCGCAAGAAGAACTCCTCCTATAATAAGAATCCACTCTGCTGCTTCTATTGCTTTCGTAATCTTTTCAAGTTCACCGAGAACACGAAGTTCTGTAGAAGCAGAATCACGGTAGAAAGCGGCATTCATAGTTCCTGTATTGGGAATGCTGTTATTGGCACTACTGCCAAACGATCCGACATTGTTTGTATTGCTGTATGTATTCTGATAAGAGGGAGATGACATATCTGTGTTATATGTTGACTGATATGTGGGTGCTGAAGACATACCTGTATTGTAGGTATTCTGCTGTGGTACAGAAGAGCCGCTGTATGTATTCTGTGTTGCCGCAGGTCTGCCTGCGAGTGTCGATGATGTACTGTAAGTAGTTTCATAGGTATCAGATGTTGTGTTCTGATAAGAAGACACACTACCTGAAGATGAAGGGGTTGAATTTTTAAAGCTTATCTCGCCCGAGTAAAAATCATCTCCCGAATAGAAATCATCAGCTGATGATATCTTTTCATCGCCTATTCCGACACCTAACGATTCTTCTTTCTTTTTTGCTGCATTCAAATCAAGAAAATCCATATCTCTTTCCCCTTAAATATTATTTCCCCTTAAAACGAACAAAAATCTTATCTCTTGATAATCCACTTTCCTGAATCGATGAATTCATAAAGTTCCTTAAGGTTTTCTTCTGAAGTATATGAATTCATTCCGTCAATCATACTCATAGCAACGATATCGTCGTTTGTTCTGTCCTGTCTGCGCTTGATCTGTGCTTTTGTGCTCATAAGCTGCATCTTTTCAGGAATAGAAATCTTATCGTTGTTGATTTCTCCTCTTACGAGGAAAAGAGGAAATCTGCTGTGCATTTCAGTTGAGAAATTCTTATCCATAATCCATTCACGGTTGAGTTCCTTATCCTCATACCAGCCGTTTCCAACGATAGCAACTTTCTTGAACATAAGATGACCTATGTTCTTCTTGATAAAGTCGCAGATAGGCATTTTATCATTGTAAATTCCGCCTACAAAGAGGAGGAGTTCGTAGCCTATGATATGTTCAGGCTGAAGACCCTTTACTTTATACATATCAGCGCCACCGAGTTTTGCCTGAATCCATCTTGCATACTTTTCTGTTGTACCGTACTTTGAATCGTAAACAATTGCCCATTTTGCCATAAAATAATACTTCCTTTCAGAAATTTGAGACTAAATAAATGAGTAAATAAATATTAAACAAATTGAGTTCCTATACCTTCGTTTGAAAGCAATTCAATAAGAATCGAATGAGGTACTCTTCCATCTATAATACAGGTTTTCTTGACACCTCTTCTTACTGCTTCAACGCAGCAGTCAATTTTAGGAATCATTCCGCCTGATATTATTCCCTGTCGTTTAAGGAATGATACTTCGCTTACATTAACGCGTGGTATCAATGTTTCGGGATTGTCCTTATCCCTTAAAAGACCTGCTATATCGGTCATAAGAACGAGATTTTCAGCACCGAGTTCCGCTGCTATTCTCGCTGCGGCTGTATCCGCATTTACATTGTATGTACTTCCCTTTTCATCGCAGGCAACAGTTGCTATTACGGGGATGTATCCGCCGTCAAGAGCGTCAAGTATAGGCTTTTTATTTACCTTTACTATATCGCCTACATATCCTAAATCAACTTCGCCTTCCATCTTTTCAGCCATAAGCATCTGACCATCTATTCCGCAAAGACCCAATGCGTTGCCCTTGTTCTGTGCCAAAAGTGCTACAAGTTCTTTATTTACCTTTCCTGATAAAACCATCTTTACGATTTCAACAGTTTCGGCATCTGTATAACGGAGACCGCCTATGAATTTACTTTCTATGCCTACTCTGTTAAGCATATCG
>JAGAJQ010000170.1 GCA_017828955.1 Oscillospiraceae bacterium | reverse complement strand
GCTGAAGCTGAAGCATTTACCCTTGAACATATGGAAGTAAAGAAGCCTTCCATAAGAGCCCGAATTTATGAGGGTATTCACAAAGGTCTTTTTGAACGACTTGGCAGAGGCGTATATAAAGTTGTTAAGGATGATGTAACCTGTGCGGTTATTGAAGGTGACGGCAGAGATTTATCTGTTTTTGAGGATAATTCTGTAGACGCCATTATTACGGATCATCCATATGACCTGCCTAAGTGTCACAAGGGCGGAAATCGTAACTTTACAGAATCTTACGATTGCTTTATTTACGAACAAAAAGACTTTGACGAAAAGGCAAGAATTCTGAAAGATGGTTGTTTTCTTGTTGAGTTTGCTCCCGAAGAAAACGCCGATAACTTCGAAATGATTTACAATATGAAGAAAATGGCAATCAAGGCTGGTTTTGAATATTATGCCTGCGTTCCGTGGAAAAAGGGCGACTTTGTTGCCAATACGGGAAGAAAAGCAAAAAATACGGAAAATCTGCTTATTTTTACAAAAGGAAAAGCTCGTTCTTTACGTCCTGACGCCAAAAAAGATAAAGCTGAACCTGAAAAAAAGCATTATATGGCCGGAGCTGCGGGAATGTTCCCTACTGTTTTTGATGTTGCTCCTGTTGTAAAAGCAGAGAAAATTCATCAGGCAGAAAAACCTGTTGACCTGATCAGACAGCTTCTTGAATTTATCACCTTACCTGAAGAACTTGTTCTTGACCAGTTTGCAGGAAGCGGCGTAACAGGTGAAGCTGCTCTCTCTTGTAACAGAAATGCCATTCTTATTGAAAAAGATAATGAAATGGTTGAAAAAATAAAAGCAAGGCTTAATAATTTTGCAGCTTAATAAAAAGAAACGTCCGAATTTTCGGACGTTTTTTTATATTTCTCAAATACCTCAGCAATTTTTATTGATAATTCAGCCGCTTTCTCTTCATTTATCAGATGGTCACATATTGCTTCTGCAATACATTCTACCTCGTTTGTTGTTGCATATTGTGATATTTCGTATATTTTTTGTTCTTGCATAGAGTAACTCGCTCCTTCGAGAGCTTCTTTTACTATATCTTTTGCTTTTTGAATATTTGACATATAGGACTCATAATCGATATTTTCTTCTTCTAAAATAAGTCCTGTAAGAAGATGAGCTGCTTCGTGCATCCCATAACAAAACACATTTTCACAGTTTGTCGGGTGATATTTTGTCTTATTTTTTTTCGCTTTTGTAAGCAAGTCTTCAATATATTTATCTGATTTACTAAAAAAATTACTGAAAAAATATACTGTCCCGTCAAAGCTTGTTCCTAAAGCATAATCGTAATAGTATCCCAACTTAAATTCTTTAATTCTTCCTTTTAATGCCGGATAAGTATTTATAGTATATTCTATTCCGGCAGCTGCGGTTTTTACAGTATTAAAGTTACATCCTGATAAAAGCCTGTCTACTTCAATATTATAATTATCCTTCATATATTTTGAAAAATCATAAAACGTTTCACAGTCCCTTGCATCTTGAATTTCTTCAATCTCTTCTTTTTCAGGAATGGAATAGGCAGAAATCGGAGGGACATTATATGTCAGCAACATCAAAAGGCCAAGAAAAAAACATAAAAATTTCTTCACCGTTATCACTCTCCTTAATGATTATGAGTGCTTACATCTTCTTCAGAAGATAAAAAGCCTTCTTCGGAAAGAGGATCCGGAGCTTCAGGTGCAGGCTGAATCTCGATATCAATTGTTTCGCCCGGGTCAAATTTATAAATCTGATCCAGAATATCATTAGGTCTGTTAATATGGTCTACACTTTTTACATTGATTCGAATATATTCTTCTCCATTTTTTTCATCAATAAATTCTTCAAGAATGCCCTTAACGACATACCATTCATTTTCTGTTGGATACTCCCCTGTTTCTGAATAAATTTCCAGTCCTCGGACATCAAGTTCATAGAAGCCAGTTTTTGTATCGGCCGCTTCTTCTGTATAATTAAAAAAAGGAATATATTGGACAATAAAATGATATTCCTCGTCTCCATTTTGGATTATTTGATAATAACCCTGCATTTCAATGCTTTTTCCGAGATATTCTTCCTTGTTTTCATAAATTTCAGATAGTTGTTTGTCATATGTAGGATTTTGAATTACAATACCTTTATTTGAAATAAGAAGTATACCTATAGCGATTAAAAAAATAATTCCCATAATCGAAAAACATATTATAGGTATCATCTCATTTTTTAAATTTTTTTTCATAATATCAGTCCTTTTTAAAATTTTAAAATAATCATAACTTTTGTTTTTTTAAAAAAATAAAAAAGGAGCTATAAAAGCTCCTTTTTTATATTTTAGACGATTTTTTTAATTTTTGAAGAGTTCCCATTTCGTGTTACCTTATATTTTGCGTGTCCGAAATTTGAAAGCTGTTCAACATTAGTAATCATAATAATCTGAAAATCGAACAATTCAGAAATTTCCTGAAGATACATTCCCGCTGCTTCACGATAACCTTCAGAAAGCTGTTTTGCCGGCTCATCAAGAATGAGCGGGCAATTATTTCTTCCCTTCAGATACATAACTGTATTGATTGCAAGAGATATTACGTCTATATAACCATCACCCTGACTGTCATCAAGGTCAATTCTCACAATTTTGCCGTCACGAACCATTTTCAGATAGAAATTAACTTCAGCAGAACCTCTGCTTTCAGCGATTTCAATTTCAAAGTACAGGTCTTCATCGTGAATAATATACTGAAGTGCATTTGAAATACTTTCTTCAAAAAGCTGTTTTATGCTATTTCTCTGCTTTTTACTTAACTCAAGCAAAAAAACTCTTGCTTTATCAAAAACTTCAAGTCTTTTTTCTAAAGCAGCAAGTTCAGCTTCTTTTTTAAGCTTTTCATTTTTTACCGCTTCATATTCTCCCTTTTTACGATTGATGGAGGCAACCAATGTATTATAATCCATAGTTTTCCTCCTTACTTGTTTGTAAAAAGTTTTTCAAGGTCTTCAATTGCCTGTTGAGCCTCGCTTTCAAGAGCCTTAATTTCAATCTCAGCCTCAAAGATATAATCTTCGACTTCATCAGGCTTAACACCCAATGCTTCAAGTTCGGCATAAAGGTCTTTCTTCTGCTTTTCACAAGCTTCCTTCATAGCCTCAGCCTTCATAATTTCAGTCTTCTTCTTAGCAACGAGGTCTTTCTTTTCACTTAAAATCTTCTGAATATTTTCCATAATCACAATTCTCCTTTTATTTCATCAAAATGTGTTTCATCAAGCTCCTGCATACAAATAGGACACTTGCCATACTTTTTAATTTCGTTGATATACTCTTCTGCATACTTATCCTTCTCTTTATTAAGAGCAAGAATATTACGACCAACCCGATCAAGCTGTTCTGTATATCCATCAACAGTTGTCTTAATTTTCTTTATCGCTTTCAGTTTTTCTGTTTTTTCAGAAATCTTCTTTTCGATAGAAGAAATTTTTATTTCTGTATTGGAGACAGCCTGTTCAGCTCTCTGTACACGATCTGCACAATCAGTAAAAAGCTTGCACTTTCTGATTTTTTCATCCAAATCAATAAGAACATCTTTTTTATTTTTGAGAGTCTGAAGAGTATTCGTTTTCTTTGTTATTGTTTCGTAAAGTGTTTCAATCTTTGTCAAAACGGTTTCAGCTTCATCAACAGAGTCTCTGTTGTTTAAATTTTCCTGATGTGTTGTTATTTCCGTCTCTAAAGCACGAATTTTTGACAAAAGAGCTTTGATAACCTTGACTTTATCTTTTTTGACCTCAATATCGACATTAAGCTTATTGATTACAGCCATTTTAGCGTCAATTGCGTCGAAATCGGGAAATTCTTCAAGTTTTTTATCAAGACTTTCCACTTCTTTCTCCAGCTTATGCTTGTCTGAAGTAGCTGAAACAGAGTCTTTCTTAATGTTTCGACAGGAAATATCGAGGATATTTGTTCCTGCATAAGTACCAAGAATTTTAGCTTTATCAAACCCATTCATTTCAATCAAGCTCTTTTCCTTTGGTCTGATAATATTGATATTAAAAGACAAATCCTTATCAACAACAAACTTGGAAATACCTATTGAACGACGAATTTCTATCGGAACAACTTTACCGAAATTTTCAAAATTTAAAATTTCGCCGTTCTGATTGATAAGAGTATAAATATTCTTAGTCTTGGTTTTCTTTCGGGTAAGAACCTGTCCATCTGTAAATTCCACAGTTACATAACATTCAGCTTCTTTTTCCTGCTCTCCTGAAGATAAAACTTTGCCGCCAATCTTTTGACGAATATAGTTTCTTCCACCTTCATTGAACATAACCCACTTCAGTGCTCTGATCCAGAACGCCGTCTTACCTGAACCTGATTCGCCGATAACAACATTCATATGTTTATCTAACTCAACTTCCTCGTGAGAATAGGACTGAAAGTTGTGTACGATTATTTTTTTTATCATTTTTACTCCTCCATAAAAATTTGACTATCAATCACAGCTTTTGCATCTGCAATTCTTGCGTTAATTTCCTTTCGGACATCATCTTCAAGAAAACTTGCTTCAGCGGCTTCATTGATTATGTTTTCGATATTATCGGAAATTGTCGCAGTATCCTTGATAATTGAGTTTTTAAAATCCTCAATCTTCTGAGAATACTCGATTTCTTTCTCCAGTCTTTCTCTGGAAATTGCTTCGCTGCCCTCTGCTGCACAGGAAAGAGGAACATTCTTTACAGAAATTTCTCCTGTTTCTGTATCAATACTGAATACAGATACTTCAGGAACACGTTCCATTTCTTCAAAAAATGCATATCTTCTGATTACAGCCCCGGGATTCACGAAGTATTTTCCGTTTGCTTCTGTTGTTTCAAACCCAAGATGATAATGTCCGACAAACGTAATGTCAGCATCAGTCTTATCCTGAATATCAGATAATGGCACATATGTTGTCTTGTGCTGCGGGGACTTTTTCAGAAGCATTCCGTGAGCAACGTGAATAAGAAAATCATCATCTGACTTCTTCTTTGAAATAAACTCATCTGCACAAGTATCAATCCCAAAATCAGAAGGAGAAGCTGTAATCTTTATTCTTTTTCCGTCTTTCATTCTGAATACGATCGGATGCTGTTTATCAATAAGCTTTACAGCCCCGAGACGAGCAATCAAACCAAGCTTTGTCTGATTGATAGTTGGATAATTGTTACCACGAAGATCGTGATTTCCTGCAATAACATATACAGGAATTCCTGCGGTAAGATACATTGCACCAAATTCACCCGCAACATTATCTGAAATATCAGGTGAATCAAAGAAATCTCCGCCGTGAAGGATAATATTACACTTGTTATCCTTAGCGATTTTGAAAATCTCCTGAGTCTTATTCTTTTGTGTAGTCATAAAATCTTCGTCAGTTCTGCAATCAGGACGCTTACCGGAGTAATGCGTGTCCGTACAGAACAAACCTCTGAATATTGCCATAAGATATACCTCCATCATTTTAAAAATATAATTTTGTATTTTAAATATAGGTTATTTTTTATTTTTTCAAAAAAATACTGCGACTACATTTTGGAACAGCTACATTTAAGAACAGACTCTTTTATTATTCATTCCGAAATGTAGTTTTTATTTCTTTATTTAATATACCTCGTTCTTTCGTGTAGTTTTTTATTTACTGTGTTTTTTGTTCTTTTATGTAGCCAATTCCCCTATTTTCTGCTACATAAAGGAATACAAGAGCCTTTACACCATCCTTATTTTTGCGTTCCAAAATGTAGTTTTTAAATAAAACAACGTAACATAGCCAATCTTTTATGTAGTTTTTCCTCTTATAATAATATTTAAAGAACGACTACATTTTGGAACGACTACATAAAAGATTTCTTTTTAAAATTTAAAAATCTGACTACGTTTCAGAACGTAGTTAAAAGAAAAACAGCTCTTTTTGTAATATATTTTTTACAAATTGTTATAAAATATTTTAATTTTTAAAAAAGTCGAAATATTATCATTCCTAAATGTAGCTTTTTTTATTCCAAAATGTAGTTTTTACGAGTAAAATCATTATTTTATTGTTCCTTTTTGTAGTTTTTTTAAAAAGCAGAACGTTTTATTCCTAAATGTAGCTTTTTCTTATTCTTAAATGTAGTTTTTCGTATTCCTAAACGTAGCTTTTGATATTCTTTTTTGTAGTTTTTAATTTATAAAATAGCGAAAATTCGATATTTTATATTTGGAAAGTGATTCTAAAATGTAGTTTTTTAAAATTCTAAAATGTAGCTTTTGAAGAAATATTATATAATTTTTTTCGTTCCAAAACGTAGTTTTATCTATTCTAAAATGTAGTTTTCGACAATTTTTACCTAAAATTCTTTATTCTGAAATGTAGTTTTTTCAATATCGAACATTTCGTTCCTAAATGTAGTTTTTAAAAAATGCAATCCTGATTTTCAAGGATTCTTCGTGCTTTTATGTAGCTTTTTACCTCTTGCAAAAAAAGTGAAAATATGCTATATTTTTTTTACCGGAATAAATAGTCGGCTGCTTTTTAATTCGGTTTTCAACATTTTTTCCACACTTTCAACATTGTGCTTCCCTCTCATTGTTCCAAAATGTAGTCAAATCATTCTTTTAAGTAGCCGACTTATTCCAGAATGTTTCATTTTATTCCTAAAAGTTTTCTTTTGTTCCAAAATGTATTTTTTTCGGCGAAAAAGTGGTTTTTTTATTCCTAAAAGTAGTTTATCCATTCTATTCCGGTGTTTTTGCATTCCTTTATGTAGCTTTTTTAAAAATAAAATCCCTATTCTACGTCGTTTGCCGACTTCTAAATACATAATTACCCAAATACCCAATTGTTTGAATTACAAGAAATAGTATAAATAGACTAAATACAATAATTATTTTACTATCATAGATTCGCTGCAATGCAGCAAAAAAGAAAGGACAGTCAAAATGGTTGATTTATTTGAAAATTCTATTGAATATTCAAAGGATTTGCTTTTGGAACCGTG
>JAGAJQ010000169.1 GCA_017828955.1 Oscillospiraceae bacterium | reverse complement strand
TATTGTTTTGCAGTTAAAATTCCGATTTTATTTGCACAATTCAATTAGACTTTCATTTATAATTTCTTGTGCATAATTGTCTGTTTTTGCATCTTCGTCTAAATATTCGATTTCCCTTGTGTCTACATCTATTTTTGCTATAACCATTCCTTCTTCGTTATCATCATCTGTCAACCAAGCATCAATAAACAGATTGTTCTCTTCAAAATAATCATTTCTAATTTCTGCCCATTTGCTCATAGTAAATTCCTCCTCATAATATCATCGAATTTGCAGTTTTCAAGTATATTTGCAATTTCTTCCGCTAAGCGTTTTAACATAATAAGCTTCTCCTCATTAATTTCAATTCTATTCCCAACTACCACAATAACTGGGATTGATTTCGTCCTCAAAAACCTGAATTATTACATCGTTTTCCAGTCTTACTTCATACATTGTATTGATAAGGTATCTGCAATTTCCCTGTGCGTTCTTGTCGCTATCATCAATAAGCTCCCTGTCGTAATCATTTTCCGTCAGTTCCTTAATTACCTCGACTACTTTTAATCCATTATACTGTTTAAGGTCGCTATCAGTAGATGAAAGTGTTTTTCCTATCAATCTATTTTTGTATTCATCTGTCATATAGGCTCTCATATATAATCCTCCTATAGAATTCCGATTTTATTTGTTATTACAAGGTATAATCTGAAAATTATATTCATCAAGATTATTGCTATTATCGCCACGATGATTCCACGGTGTTTCACCTACATATATCCAAGCTAACACTGCTTTTAATTCAGGAATATAAGTTGATGCTTTTCTTTTAATTGCTTTTTTTAAAATCTCTGTTGGATTTTCCACATTACAATTAGTTAAATATGTCAACATTTCTTTTTTTGATATTATATTTGTACATTTCATAAATAATCCTCCTATTAAATCCTGCTATTTTAAGCGTTACCAAACAACACGCTCAGGCTCAAACACAAATTCTGTATCAGCATATCTCTTGATATGCATAACAGGTGTATCAGGCTCAGCATCAAAAGCATTGTTTAACTTTGTGCAAAGTCGTGGCTGTCTGTCTTTGCGTGGGTCTGTGTCAACGAAAAGCTTTCCGTTTTCTGATTCATATACGGGCCTGCCGTTACTGTCATTCCCGATATACTTTAATATTAAATTTTCCATAGTAACCTCCTGATTTCAATTCTTTTCCAACATAAACACCAAACCGTCCTGATAAGTTATTCTGAAACCAAAGTTTTCGGATAACCAATCATTAAACCCAGTCTCGTAATATGTCTTCTGTGGACATTTACTGAAACTGCCAATCAGTTCGATGAAGCAACCTTCAATTCCGAGCACCGATTCAGCAATTACCACAGGTGCAGTAAAAGCAAATGCGGAAGGAACGGCCCAGAACTGACATCTTGTGATGTGAGGATTACTGCTTTCAAGTCTTTTCACAACGATAGCTGCCTTGTCGCAGCTTCCATTCTTAAAAGAATTGTAGAATTGACGGGCATTTTCTCTTCGTTCATTCTTTGTGGTTCTCATATAGTTAACTCCTTTTTTAATTTTACAGTTCTATTTTTTTACCGCAATTAGGACAATAATTTGCTTCTGTAATATATTCAACTACAGGATACTTTTTCTTGCAATGAGGGCATTGAATTCTTTTTGCCTCTTTATATGAATATCCAACTTTTGATTGTGGATCTATAAAGAAGCCTCGTTCAGATGTATTAATCCATTTTTCAGACATATTCAAACTCCTTTTTTAAAATTCAGTAATTCCTACGTCCAGCCTCTCCAGTTCCTTCATCAATCTGTCGCAATTGACGTAATCAGCGTCAATAACATTGCTGAGAATAGGAAATGAATTATGGCGGTCGCAGTACATTATATCAAGCATATTGTTTTCTTCATTACGAATGATATCGATATTATCTGAGTCATATTTGAATAGAGCCAGCATTACAGCATTAACAACTTCTTTCGTGCTTTCTTGAAGCAGTTTTTCCAAAGCAGCCCAGACATAATCTTCTCTTTCGTACTTATCAAGCTCCTCCCAGTCGCCGCATTCTTTCTCAAGAAATTCTGCAATAGCAAGTTCGTGAGCTTTTTCCCATAACTTTTTTGAAATTTTCATTGTATTTCCTCCTTAATTTTTTAAAAATATAATTTCTGTATCAATATTATAATTTTTATTTTTTAAAAAACAAAAACCCCGAATAATCGGGGTTTAAAGTATGATTTTTCATTCTTTAACTATAACTGTTAATTCATCTGTTTCGTATGTCTCACCAACTGATGCCAGCTCGCACCAACAAGCAATATCGATCGCCGTTTCTTCGCTAACGTGATTATCATAATTACTGTTGGTCAGATGCTTGTATACTATGGGGTTAATATCGCGTCTGTTTCTTACCACGAGTGTTACAGACGAGTTTTCTTCGTTGTTTTTGAAAATTTCGAATCTATACATAGTTTTCCTCCGAATTAAACTTTATTGGATTTACAGTCTTGTTAAATCGTCTCTTGTAAGATGAATGCCTGTTCCATCAATAAAATCAACGATATAAAAGGATTTACTATCAGGTTTTCTTATCTGAGATACGTTTTCTCTGCCGTAATGATTATAAATAATCTCACAGGCTTTTTTAAATGTTATTCTCATAATTTCCTCCTACTTATTTGAATTATATAATTCATTCATTCTTTTATTGAATTCCTCTGTAGAAATTTTTCCGAGATAATGCAAAACTCCTATTTTTTCTTGCTCGCATATATCAGCGGTGTGCTCAATAGCATATCCGTGATTGCAGCCTGCCATAAAGGCATTTTCAATACATTCTTCGAATTCTGCACGGGTTTTGGGCATTTTAAGCTTATTATTCATTTAAAACCTCCTGTTTTTAAAACTTATATGGGCCTATTTCTGCATCCATCCAAACGCTTTAACCCCTTTTGTAAGGAGTAATTAGGTTCGGTAAAACCGAGAGCTTCAACTACAGCTATATCTAAACGATCGTTATTCGCTTTTTCTGTTGCTATAGCATTCTCGATTGCAGTCTTGAGAGTTCCTGTGTGGTCTTGAAGCCAAACACCCTCTATAATCCCATTTTCTTCTTTTTCTACATTGATTAACGAAAATTTCATAGTATCCTCCTGTTTTACAGCTTAATTCTGCGAATTTCTTCTTCTGAAAGGCCGATTGTGCCGTCAAGAAGCTCGTAAAGCACATCAAACTGCTCATAGTCATAAAGGTCCAGTCCCTTAACGTATGAAAGAATATTACAGATAAGGCGGCCTGCTTCGCCGCTGATAGTGTAATTTTCCTCAACATAAGCAATAAAATCATCTTCATCCATCATCGGAAGAGGTTCTTCCTCTTCGAGATTATGATGATTACGATATTCAAGCTTATTTGCTACGCTGAGAAGCGTTTTCTTTATGTCTTCCGCATCATCAATGAGTACCCTTATATCTTTTGGAACGCCATTGACAGAATTTCTGTGTTCAATCCACATCTCTGCGTGTTCGTCTGCGTCAAAGTCTTCCGCATTTTTCTTAAAAGCTTCGACAAAGCCTGCGTCAGTACCGTCGTACCAGATAGTTTCACACACGTCCTCGCCTTCTGAAGACCAGAATTCGACATCACGAAGAAAAGAGCCATCCTGTTCGGTCCTGTCGTAGACACGCATATCGTTGTTTTCCAAAATTTCAATAGTTTTTTCTGATAACATAAAATTTTCCTCCTTAAAAATATAAAAAATTTATTTTGTAATAAATATATAATTTTTAAAAATAAAAAACAAAAACCCCGAAAATTCGGGGTTTTGTCTACTTAATCCTTATAAATTATCCTATCTATTTCTTGGATACGATTCGTGAATAATGTTATGTGACATTAAAATTCCTCCTTAAATTTTAAAAAAGACTTATTTTGTGTTGTAATTATATTTTGAAATTTAAAAAAATCAAAAATGTTATAATTATAGTATAAAAATAAAAAAGGAAGTGTTTTTAATGGGCTTTTTTTCAAAGAAGACAGATAAAAGGGCGGCGGCAGCCGATATTTCACGAATTCTTGAGGAACATCAGGAAAATCTGAATGCCGTTACCGTAAATCTTACAAAAACAACGGGCGTAGATTTCGAAGGTCTGAAGTCCAGAGTCAAGCTTGTTCTGGATTATTCAGGTTCAATGGAAAGCCTGTATGCCAACGGTACTGTTCAGCAGGTTATTACTCAGCTTTTCCCGTTTGCTCTGAAGTTTGACGACGATGGCGAGCTGGAATGTTATCTTTTCAGTAATGGGCACAAAGAAATTGATCCCTGCAATCTTGAAAATTACGCAAATTATGTGAATGATGTAATTTTCAAGTCCGGATTTTCTATGGGTGGCACTAAGTATGCCTCCGTTCTCGAAGATATTCATAAGAAAATTACAGCAGATATCCCTGATTTTATCATTTATATCACTGACGGCGACAATTTTGATAAGTCTGAAACTGATAATATTATCCGAAAGATGTCAACAGATAACTGTTTTATTCTGTTTGTAGGTATCGGCAGAAGTGATTTTGGTTATCTTGAAAAGCTTGATAATCTTTCAGGCAGAGAGATTGACAATACAGGATTTATCCGTTTTAAGGATATTGCCGCGGTCAATGACTCGGAAATGTACACAAAAATGCTGACTGAGTATAGCGGTTGGCTTAAAAGATAAAAAAAGTCCTGCCGAAGCAGGACCTTTTTTATTTTGTAAAATAATAATAAATTGCAGCTACATCCTCATCAGAAAGTAAACCTTTTGAATACGCTTCCGTTATCTCAATAAAAGTAGAATCTTGATGTATAAGTATGTCAAGCCCACCCATTATGGAAAAATCATATTCACCAACAGTTACAGTTTTTCCATACTCGCTCAATACGGCTGGTTCTGGATACATAACAACAACCTCACAATTGTTATATGTTCCTAAATACTTATCAATGATCATATCTTCAGCAGAAAAGCTACTCCATATTACTTTTACTGAAGATATATATGCAACATAATCATTACATAACTGTAAAACAGTTTTTTCTGATAACGGTTCTAATGGCAAGTATTCAGGTGAAAAAGTGGTAGTTGTTTCGGAAAACATCGTTGCTGTGGTGTTTTTTTCTTCTGATTCAGGTGTTAATTCAGTTATAGAAGAAACTATTGAAGTTTCTGTTGATGTTTCTGTTGATGTTTCTTCCGTAATAACATCTGTAACTATTGTTATGAGTGGTTCTGTTAAGAGTGTTTCGACCGTAGTACCGCTATTTTGGTCTGAGTCCAAAGTTGTTTCGCAACTAATTGTAGTTAAAACAGTAGTATTTTCTGAAAAATCAGCGGTTGTTCTTTTCATTGTAGAAATATCCGAAGAAATGTCTGTATTTACTTTATCATTTGATAAAGAATCACACGCTGTTAGAAATAATAACGAACAAAACAACATACTCAAAAACGTTCTTTTCATTTATATATTCCTCACTATCAATACGTTCTCCAACATAAAGCATATGGAACTCCTGTTGAAGTATCAACTATTTTTGTTGCAAAAACTTCAAAATGATATGTTCCATCTGAAGGAATAGTATATTCTATGATTTCGAGATTTTCTGTGCTTGAGTTTGCTGTTACAACTGTCGTATTTGTTCCGGAACTCTCTTTTACCAATCTCAAGCCTAAATTATCCATATAATTCGAATTACTGATAAGACCTGATCGATTTTTTCCAAAACATAAAACAATTTTAATCTTTTGACCAGCGTTATATGTTTTTGATGACGTAGAATATGTTGTATTTGTACTCTTTATGGTATTTGTTGTTATTCCATAAGCTTTTGTAATCTGAATTGCATCGATCAAGCCTGCTCCGCTTCGTTCTCTTAAATATGTGTTTCCAGTAACAGAACTATTATTTGTAGCAGAAATTCCTGTATTATTCGCACAGGAGATAATAAATGCTTTAGCAGAGTAAGGATTATTTTTCAGTGAAGGAACTCTCTGCATCGCTTGAGCAGCAATACCTGTAATAAATGGTGCGGAAAGGCTTGTTCCTGTTGAATAACCTGTAATTGTTGTTGTATTTTTTGCAATTGCAATATATTTGCCCGGAGCACAAATGTCAGGTTTATTTGGTAAATGGCTATTTTCTAAATATCTGGAATCTGAAGACATTGCGTAGGAAGATAATGCTGTGGCATATGCTGATTTAGTTGCTAAATTTCCTACTGTAATAGCGTTCAAAGCTTTACCCGGACTGGATACAGATTTAGTATCAACATCATCATTTCCTGCTGATTTAACAAAAGTTACTTTTGAAGAAGCAACAATTGCATCTATTTCTTCATCTATTTCGTGATATGCTGTAGTTGTATATCCAGCACTGCAATTAATAATATTTACACCGTTACTAACTAATGCATTAAACGCATTTGCAAAATCAGTATAACTTACAATTGACGTTTGATAAACCGTAGCAAGAGGAACAATACCTTCATATTCACGAGAAGTATTGCCGGATGCCGAGGTTACTGTAACTTTTTGTCCGGCAATTATAGATGTAACAACTGTGGCGTGAGTATTAACTACAGATGAAATTGCCTGTCCGTTGTCATCATAATTAGTAACATAAAAAAGTCTTGTTCCGTTAATACCGCTTAGGTGTGGAGAAGAGCTGTCATATTTACCACCCTCTGCTTCAATAATACCAATTTTAATTCCGGAACCTTTATAGCCTGCCCCAGAATTATATACCGTACTTTTAGTTCCATCAACACTGTCAGCATTTACCTGAGGAAGAGCTATCGCAACTTCAGAACTCATAATATAATCCTGATAAAAGCCAAGATTTGTTACATCACTCAACTTTGCAAGCTCTATAATCTCGTTTACTGTTGCTTCTGTTGCCATATTTGATGTATATTGCCCCGTATAATACATCTTTCTACCTTTCGGTATATAAGTTGAAATAAATTTATCGTTTGAAGATACATATTCACGCTTAACAATAGCACGTCTTGCAACAGTATATCTATCGGCTTCTTCCGATATAGCTGTATCGATAGGACTCATTTCTGTAGACGTATTTACCGTATTAGCCGCAACAGTACCTAATTGTTCTATTATGCGATCAGTTACTTGAGGAACAATTATATTTTCAAAGTTTTCAACATCTTCATACAAATCTGCTCTCATTCCGGTTTCAGAAAGAACCATTTGATTTATTTCGTTTTCAGGAATAGGTTTTCTAAAAATAAAAATAGGAATTAACTCATCTTTATCAGCCGACAACATAACGTCTTTTAATTCATCAGATATTTTCATATTCATTGCTGTATCATCAGCAGATATATTGTCATCTGCTGAAATAGAAAATTGTAAAGAAGATGTAATGCAAGATACGATTAAAGTGCAGCTACATAACATTGACAAAAATTTTGTTTTCTTTTTCATAATAAACATCCTTTCTATTTTCCAAATTTTAAAATACTACCCTCCTTTTTTATTTTTTATAAATAAACGATATTTTTTAAAATTTTTCTACCGAGTATTTTGTTTTTTAAAAAACGAAACTATAGTAATAGTATAAAAAATTACATTTTTTAATTTTTAAGGAGGAAAAACAAATGAAATTTGAAAGAGTTATTACCATTAACAAAACTGAGGTAGCAAATATCAACCGTTATCTCACAGTTGAACCTGAAGGTTGGAGCGATTGTCTCGGTGAAGACGAAACCATCTCTTATTCGGCAAATTTTCCGAATAATGTTGAGATTGAAGTAAAGTGCTGCGGTGTCCAGTTCGAAGAGGGTGAATCCAACCTTGCTTGGACTGAAGCGGTTCTCTTTGTAGACGGCTGCGAAATTTGCTGTACAGACCCAATGGATAGCTTCTTTGGTGAATGGTTTTTTGATTTTGATGGAAATACTTATACAGTTTATGTCGAAGTCGAAAAAACTACAGAAGACATTATAGAAGACCTGAAAAATCAGGTTTCAGAGCTTAAAAATCAGATTATCAAGCGAGATAAGCTGTTTCTTAATGTTTTAAGTGATATTAAAGACGCTATTGTACATAACGTTCCGCACAGAACCGATAATTTCGAACTTATTGATGTAATAGACGCTTTAAACGAAGTGGCGAAGGTTATAGATAAAGACCTTTCGATACCTATCAAAGCAGATAAGATTACAAGAGAAATGGTTGTCAAGGGCTATGAAACCGGACTTATCAGACTTATTCTTTCCCCTAATGATGATGGAATTGCTTGTAAAATCGGAGATAATTGGTTCTTTTTTGGCGGTCAAACTGCTGAAGAATACAATCGTGTCGAAGATTTTGTTGCTGAAATTCCGAAGGATACGATTATTGATGAAATCTTTGAGGTTCTCGAGGCGTTTTCTGAAGAAGATGATAGTCTTGACGAATATCTGTATTACAAGTATTATCTTGAAGAAAATCTCGGCAAGCGTCGTTTTATCAGAGAATGTCTGGCTACAAAGGATGTTCTTGGCCTTTGGGAAATCACTAACGGTACAGAAAAATGTTATCGTATTACTGATGATGGCTGTGGCGTTTGTAACTCCATTGAGGAAATGAGCAATTATTTTAAGGGCGGCGAAACAGCTCTTGTTGACGAAATTATCAAGCGAGGAAACAATGTTTTCTTTGAAAGTGACGTCGGCACTGCTACATATGATGAATATCTGGATCAGTTTGCAGTTTATGAAGATGGCGGATGCCCTGAACACCCTGTTTACCCTTATGTTGATTTCGAAACTTACGAAAAGGCAAAGGAAATCTGGGACCTGCTCGAAGAAGATTTTGTACTATAATAAAATTTCAAAAGGAGAAAAACTATGCTTGAAAAAATGAAAAATTTCGAAAAACAGCGTGAAAAAATGAAATTTTTGCTTAAAAATGCACTTGCCGCTTACGGTAACGGCGATACCGGCATCTCAAAAGAAGACTTTATTACGGATTTTCTTCTTTCCCAAAATGATGTTGTGGTGCTTCCCTGCTCTGTAGATTCAACAGCATATGTCATAGAAGATGGAGAAATTATTAAAATGAATGTAATTACCATCGAAATCCTCGGAGACGGTGAATTCTTAATCACTTGCAGAAGCGATGATTACGATCAATATGAAGAAATATTCAGCTTTTATGATGTTGGAAACACGTTATTCTTCAATATCGGTGAAGCTGAAAATGCTGCAAAAACCAGAGAGACGTGCTGCAAAAACTGTATTCACAGCGTTGTTTGTGATGAAAAACGCAAGAATAACCATACTGTATCAAAGAGCGTATGTAAGCACTTTGATTTTCAAAAAGATTGAAGGTGAATGTATGTCCGTTGAATTCAATCAACTTCCTCACGGAGCAGTAATTACAGCAGACTCACTTAAAGAAATTCGTGAATTCTGGAAAAAGTTTGAGGAAGATTTTCCTGAACACCGTTACAAATTCAGTAATTACGAAGAAAAAGACGGTAAATGTATTGCTACATATATCACTCTTTAGGTCATATTTTTCGCTTGACACATAATATGAACTGTGATATAC
>JAGAJQ010000168.1 GCA_017828955.1 Oscillospiraceae bacterium | reverse complement strand
TATGTTGAAACAGAAATGGATTACTACACAGGCGAAGTTAAGGAAGTATTCCGCAAGGCTTACTCAACAGGTCTTCGTTCAAAGGTTAACTGCTACGGTGCTAACGACGTAACAGAAGGCGTTGCTATTATGTGGAAGGAAGGCGTTGACGTTTCTATCACAGGTAACTCAACTAACCCCACAAGATTCCAGCATCCCGTTGCAGGAACATATAAGAAGGAATGCACAGAAAAGGGCAAGAAATACTTCTCAGTTGCTTCAGGCGGTGGTACAGGCCGTACACTTCACCCCGACAACATGGCAGCAGGCCCTGCTTCATACGGTATGACTGACACAATGGGTCGTATGCACTCAGACGCTCAGTTCGCAGGTTCTTCATCAGTTCCCGCACACGTTGAAATGATGGGTCTCATCGGCATGGGTAACAACCCCATGGTTGGTGCTACAGTTGCTTGCGCAGTTGCAGTAGAAGAAGCACTTAAGTAATTCTTCAAACCATATATAAACAACAAAAACCCGTTCTCTTTATGAGAACGGGTTTCGTTATTTTTCCTAAAACTTAATATCCGACATTGTTTAATATGTATATTATTTCTCTTGTTTTTAAAAGAATTATGTAATATAATAAAATCTGACAGTGTATTGATACGGAGGAATATAAATGGAATCTTTTCTTGTTTTTAAAGACCTTGCAATCATAATTTTCGCAGCAAAGGTTATGGGGCTTCTCGCCAAAAAACTCAAAGCACCTCAGGTAGTAGGTGAAATCCTTGCGGGACTTCTTTTGGGTCCTTCGGTTTTAGGTTTTGTCGAACAGACCGATTTTCTTCTCAAAATGGCTGAAATCGGCGTAATTCTTCTTATGTTTTCAGCAGGTCTCGGAACAGACCTTAAAGACCTTTTAAAAACAGGACCGATAGCGATACTTATTGCAATAGTCGGGGTTTTTGTTCCTCTCGTCGGTGGATTTTTACTCTATTCCGCATTTTATGGTTTTTCCGAAGTCGGAAGTTTAGAGTTTTTCAAAGCTGTTTTCATAGGCGTTATTATGACAGCAACTTCTGTAAGTATAACAGTCCAGACACTTCGTGAACTCGGTCATTTAAAGGGAAAAATAGGAACTCTTATTTTAAGTGCTGCAATTATAGATGACGTTATCGGAATTATCGTTTTAACATTTGTTATCGGATTCAGAGATACATCTTCAAATCCTCTTAATGTCGTTATCAGCACAGTTCTTTTCTTCGCATTCAGTATAGTAATAGGATTTATTCTCTATAAAATATTCAAGGTGCTTGACAAGAGATATCCTCATCAGAGAAGAATTCCCATTATGGGACTCTGCCTTTGTTTCGCACTTTCCTATATAGCAGAAGTTTATTTCGGAATTGCCGATATCACAGGTGCATATGTAGCGGGAATAATTCTCTGCAATCTCCGTGATTCCGATTATATCGCCGAAAAAATGGATATCAATTCATATATGCTTTTCGGACCTGTATTTTTTGCAAGTATCGGACTGAAAACAGAGTTCAGCAGCTTTACAAAAGAACTGCTGGTGTTCTCATTGTTGTTTGTACTGGTTGCTTTAATAACAAAAATCATAGGC
>JAGAJQ010000020.1 GCA_017828955.1 Oscillospiraceae bacterium | reverse complement strand
TGAGGTTTTTGAAAATCAGTTTTCTTCTGAGTGTCGAGGTCTTTCTCTTATAAGTTTTAAGGATGTTCTTTCCGCTTTCAAACGCCTCCGCTAAAGCCATTCCGCTTATTATAGCACTGCTTATTCCCTCTAAAGAACTCGGGCTTATAAGTCCCGCCGCCTCGCCTATTAAGAATGCATTTCCTTTGTCCATAAAGAAATGTCGGAAATTCTGTGGTCTTAAAACAAGACAGCCTTCAGTCTTTACGGGGTCACCAAAAACGAAACCTTTTTCAGTCAGTTTTTTCTTCTGGTTATTAAAAGCCTCTCTTCCGTTTTCGATAGGGTATGCACCGCCGAAAATGAAATAGCCGTCTTTTGAGATAGACCAGGAATAACAGTCGGTATTCTTACTATCGAATATGCAGGAATAAAAAGGCTTCGGATTTTTGTCATAAAACCACTGCTGGATCGAGATGTATTTTCTGCATTTAAACTTCGGATTCAGAAATTTTCTTACAGAAGATTTCGCCCCGTCAGCACCGACAAGGTATTTTGCAGTTATTGTTTCTTCGTTTCCGTCTTTTGAATATGTGAGGGTGTATCCCTTTTCGGTTTCTTCGATTTTTGTTACTGTTCCCTCTTTTTTATCGACATTCTCCCCTACGGAAGAAAAAAGCCAACGGTCGAACTTGTGGCGGTCACAGTTGATATACATTCTCTGATAATGCTTTGTGATATCATTATCAAGGTCTATCGTTTTGACAGAGAAAATCTGTGGGTCAACGAGAACGCTTTTCGGAAGATTCATCCCTAGTTTCGATAACGCTTTCTGCCCCTCGGGTGCTAAAAGTCCTCCACAAGGCTTTTTGAAAGAATTTTCGCTGTCGTTTTTCTTATCTATCAGAATAACAGAAAATTTATCGGAAAGACATTTTGCAAAAACCGAACCTGCAGGGCCCCCGCCCACAACGGCGATATCATATGTCTTCATTGTATTCCTCCGTATCATTTTCGATAATCTCAAGGCGGACTGTTATTGTAAGGAACTTTCCTATCCAGTTTTTAATGAGAATATCATATTCTTCTGCAGAAACCGCACCGCCTATCCCCATAAAAGCATAGACCACTATCCCCTCTCTTATAAAGCGGTCGGGATAGTCTATAAAGCCGTTTCTTATATAAAATTCTCTTCTTTTTATGCGTTCGCTGAAATTAGGCGAACTTTTTTCTATTCGTTCTCTTGCTAAAAAAATTCTCTTACCCTTGTAATAATCTTTCATCGCGGAAATGATTTCTCCGCCTATACCTTTTCCTCTTTTTTCTTCGCTTACGGCAAGGTAGAAAATATACGCGATTTTCTCATCGGAAAGCATATATAATATCCCCATAAATTCATCGCCGTTCATAGCGGCGAACATATCTGCCTTTCCCTTTTTCGCTCTGTTTAAAAGAAGAAGATAGGGTGCTCTTTCTTCAGCGGGAAAAGATTTTATATAAAGTTTTTTAAACTTCCTGCAAAGGTCTTTATTGCCGATACAGGAAACAAGTTTTAAAGCCATAAAAATTCCTCTTGAAAATCACTTAAAATTTACTATGTATTTATTATAAAACAGAGCGTAAAACTTTGTCAAGAAAATAGAAAATCTCCGTAAATTTGTTAAAATTATAATTATCCTTGACATCTTTCGACAATAAAGGATATACTATATTTAATTATGATAAAAGGAGTTTTTTCCTATGGACAAGAAAAAGTTAAAAAACATCATCGCGCTCATAGTTGCTGCTGCATCAATAATAACAGCAATAATCGTTTCAATCGGAAACGACAACACATTTGCTACATTCTGGGCACTCTTCCCGCCTATTGTTGCAATTGTTCTCGCCCTCATCACAAAAGAAGTTTATTCCTCACTCTTCACAGGTATCGTTGTAGGCGGAATTTTTGCCTGCGGCGGATCATTCACAACAGCGGTTGACCATATCGTTTCAGATGGATTTATAAATGCCGTTTCGGGACAGTCGGGAATTTTTATATTCCTCGTTATTTTAGGTATCGTTGTAGCACTCGTTAACAAATCGGGCGGTAGTGCCGCTTTCGGAAGATGGGCTTCAACCCACATAAAGACAAGAGTGGGTGCTCAGCTTGCTACTATGGCACTCGGCGTTCTTATCTTTATCGACGACTACTTCAACTGCCTTACAGTAGGTTCGGTTATGCTCCCCGTTTGTGACGCGCACAAGGTTTCAAGATCAAAACTTTCATACATCATCGACGCTACTGCGGCACCCGTTTGTATGATAGCTCCCATAAGCTCCTGGGCTGCGGCTGTTTCAAGCTATGCAGACGGTACGGGAATGTCGGGCATCGAACTTTTTGTAAGAGCTATTCCCTATAACTTCTATTCACTTTTAACACTCTTCTTCATCATCATGCTTGTTGCAATGAAGGCTGACTACGGTCCTATGCTCAAGCACGAAAGAAATGCAACAGAAAAGGGTGACCTTTTCTCATCAGAAGAAAGAGTTGAGGCGGTTTCTGATAACCCCAACCCCAAGGGCAAGGTAATAGACCTCATTCTTCCCGCTATCGTTCTTATCGCAGTAAGCGTTTTCGCACTCATCTATGTAGGCGGTTTCTTCGGTGATGATCCCGCACTCAAAGGAAACTTCATCGAATCTTTCGCTAATACAGACGCAACAGTAGGTCTCGCGTGGGGTGCTGTTCTCGTTCTTGTTGCTCTCATCGGCTATGTTATCTGTCGCGGACTTATGACATTCAAGGAAGCTATGGAATGTATTCCTAAGGGATTCTTCGCAATGGTTCCCGCAATACTTATTCTCACTATGGCAACATCACTCAAAAACATCTCAAACGACCTTTTAGGTTCAAAGGAATTCGTTGAAGCACTTATGGTAAACAACGCAGGAAGCCTTGATAAATTCCTCCCCGCTGTTATATTCATAGTTGCAACACTCCTCGCTTTCGCAACAGGAACATCGTGGGGAACATTCGGTATCCTTATCCCCATAGTATGCAGTATGTTTGATGTTTCAAATCCTCTCCTCTTTATAGGAATGTCGGCTTGTCTTGCAGGTGCTGTATGTGGCGACCACTGCTCACCTATAAGCGACACAACAATTATGTCATCGGCAGGTGCACAGTGCTTACACGTTAACCACGTTGCAACACAGCTTCCATACGCAATAACAGTTGCTGTAATAAGCTTTGTATGTTTCCTCGTTGCAGGATTTGTTCAGAACGCGGTTATCTGTCTCCTTCTCGGTGCAGGTCTCATCGTAGGCACACTTTGTCTTGTAAAGTTCTGTCTTAATAAATCAAAATAAGATACTATTTTAAATGAAAAAAGCGTCATAGATTTTCTATGGCGCTTTTTGTTTTTGTTGCATAAAAAACGCCATCTGTTTTTAGTCAAAAAAGAGAAGCGAAAAAATATTTTTTAAAAAGTTGTACGTCACAGTACAACTTTTTTTAGTTTTGTCGCTTTAAGTGAGAGGTGTTTTGAAAACGCCCTCAGAACGACATATTTTTTCACATAAAGAAAGGAAAGTGACAAAGATGCAGATAGGTCTTAAAAGAGAAGAAAAACTCTTCTGCTATTATTTTGCCGAAACGGGAGATATTTCTTTATCGGCAGAAAAAGCGGGGTTTTCTTCAGAAGAAAGCTTTGAAAAAGGATGCGGAATTTTAGCGAAATCGCCCGCGCGAAAACTCATAACAAAACAGCGTGAATTTATATCGGGAAGAACGATAGACGATATAAAAACAGCTCTTCGGAGAATTATTTTCGGGGCTAACAACGATGCTGTTATGACTATCTTTTCAGACGGAAGCGATATAAAATCCTATGACCTTTTTTCAGTTTCTGAAATAAAAAGGGTTGAGGGCAAAGGAACAGAAATAAAACTTATAAGCAAAACAGAAGCGTTGAAGCTTTTATACGAAATCGAGAAAAACGGATTCGAAAAAGATAAGGCTGAAAGTTTTATATCTGCACTCTCATCAGCATATTGCCCCGAAGATGAAGATGATAGAATATGAGATTTTCCCATAAACAACAGAAAGCTCTTTTATGGTGGAATAATTCACGCTATGACGGAATTATCTGCGATGGCGCTGTAAGAAGCGGAAAAACTCTTTCAATGGGGCTGGGGTTTATCAGCTGGGCGATGGCGTCTTTTGAAAACACCGATTTTGCCCTTTGCGGAAAGACGATAACATCTGTTAAAAGAAACGTTCTTTCGGCAATAAAGAGTCATCTTTCAACTGTCGGAATGGTAGTAGATGAAAAGGTTTCAAAAAACTATTTCGACGTCTTTTTAGGGGGACGGAAAAACCGATTCTGGTTTTTTGGCGGAAAAGATGAAAGTTCGGCATCGCTTATTCAGGGTATGACCTTAGGCGGAGTTTTTTTCGATGAGGTTGCTTTAATGCCACGTTCTTTCGTTGAACAGGCGGTTGCGAGATGTTCCCTCAAAAACTCAAAGATGTGGTTTAACTGTAACCCCGAAGGGCCTTATCACTGGTTTTACAGAGAGTGGATAAAAAAAGCGAGTGAGAAAAACCTTTTGTATCTTCATTTTAAAATGTCCGATAATCCCTCGTTATCGCAAAGGGTTTTAAAACGCTATGAAACGCTCTATTCGGGAACATTCTATAAAAGATTTGTTCTCGGCGAATGGGTAACGACATCGGGGCTTATCTATCCTATGTTCTCTGAAAAATACATAAAAGAGCCCGATGGTAAATGTGAAAGATATGTCGTTTCAGCCGATTACGGAACAGTCAACCCGACCTCGATAGGACTCTGGGGACTTTATGACGGAAAGTGGTTCAGGCTAAGGGAATACTACTATGCCTCGAAAGAAACGGGGCAGCAAAGAACAGACGAAGAGCATTACGCCGCGCTCGAAAAACTCTGTATGGGAGTAAACCCCGATTTTATCATAGTCGACCCCTCTGCCGCAAGTTTTATGGAGTGTATCAGAAGGCACGGGAAATTCACCGTAAAGGCTGCAGATAACAATGTTCTCAATGGAATAAGAAGGGTCGCAAATGCTCTTTCAGAAGGGTTGATTTTCTTCTCTCCCTCCTGCACTTCGGCGATAAAGGAATTTTATCTTTATTGCTGGGACGAAAAAAGTGACGGAGATACCCCCTTAAAGACAAACGATCACGCTATGGACGATATCCGGTATTTTGTGAATGCTGTTATCAAAAATAATGGTGGGGACGACGGTTTTTTCGTCGCCTCACTTTCGAGAAATTAACCAAAAGAGGTGAGCAAAATAAAACTTTTCAAGAAAAGCAAAGAGAATTTTGTCGCTACAAATTCACAGAGAGGCGTTATGGGGAAAAACCTGATTCTGCCCGATGAAAGAGCGGATTACAGACTCTATGACGCTTTGAGAGAGGCTGTTCCGATAATTGACGCAGCCGTTACAAAAACAGTTCGTTTAACGGGTGGATTTAAGGTTATCTGTTCTGATGAAAGATATCAGAAACTTATTGATGATTTCGTAAACGGCGTCAGGGTAGGACTTTCGGGAGTGTCTTTGCAAAGTTTCATCGACTCGTATTTAGATAGCCTTATAACCTATGGCAACGCTGCGGGTGAGATTATTCTTTCAGATGATATGAATGAAATTTCATGTTTAAGAAACATAAATCCGTCGGGAATTGAAGTAGCTTCCGACAAGAAATACAACCCTGTTTATTTTATAAAGTCGGGTGGAAAGAAAGTTACCGTTAAAAATCCATCGCTTATTCTTTTCACAGCACTCTCTCCTAAGGGCGACAACCCTTATGGAAAATCAGTTCTTTCAGGACTTCCCTATCTTTCAAGAATACTTATGCGAATTTATGAAAGCATCGGTCAGAATTTTGACAGAGTGGGAAATGTCCGCTATGCAGTGACATACAAACCTCAGAGCGAAACCGATATTTCATCGGCAAGAGAAAGAGCGGAACAGATAGCAAAGGAATGGAGCGACGGAATGAACGCTTCAAGAAACGGAGAGGTAAGAGATTTTGTCGCCGTCGGCGATGTTGATATAAAGGTCATCGGCGCTGATAATCAGATAATAGACACAGAAATCCCTGTAAGACAAATCCTTGAACAGATTGTTGCGAAACTTTCTATTCCTCCGTTTTTACTCGGACTTTCGTGGTCAACAACAGAGAGAATGTCATCTCAGCAGGCTGACATTTTAACATCAGAACTCTGCTATTACAGACGTCTTTTAACACCCGTCATAGTGAAGATATGTGAAAGTTATCTTGCGATTTCGGGTATTGACGCTAAAACAGAAGTTTTATGGGACAACATAAATCTTCAGGACGAAAAAGAACTCGCTGAGGCAAGACTCAAAAATGCCGAAGCAGAAGAAATTGAAAACAAATTAAAAGGAGAAATGAACAATGTATAATTCAGTAAAACTTGACAAGGGACTTTATAATCTTTCGGGCAAATCTTTTTCAGAAGCACTCGCTGAACTCGATCCCGATACAAACTACACAGACACAGACCTTTCAGGTCTTGACGCTTATGAAAGACAGCTCAAGCGTTTTGATATCAAGGTAAGCGGTGAAAACTGCGACACAGTTGAAAAGTTCTTCCTTACAACAGAAAGCGCTATCCTCTTTCCCGAATTCGTAAAGAGAGCTATCAAGGCGGGTATGAATTCATCAGCACTTTCAGAAATCGTTGCCGCAAGAACAAGCACAAACGCAACAGACTGCAGAGGTATTTCTATCGTTGCAGAAGAAAACAAGCCTTATTCATCTGCTGTTATGGAAGGCGAAAACCTCCCCGAAACTGCTATCAAGCTTTCATCATCACTCGTTTCAATGTCTAAATTCGGCAGAAGTATTTCTACTACTTATGAAACAATCAGAAATCAGCGTCTTGATGTTCTTTCTGTTTCACTTATGTCAATCGGTGCTCAGATTGCAAACGCTATTTTCGCTCAGGCAGTAGGCGTTCTTACAGAAGGCGTTACTGCGGATACAACAAGCGGTGCGTTTACTTATTCCGAACTCGCTAAGTTCTGGGGAAAATTCGGCTCATATGATATGACAACTATCATCGCAAAGCCCGAAACAATGGCTGAAATTCTCTCATTCGAACAGATGAAGAACGCTTCAGGCGACTTTATGTCAACAGGCGCAGTAAAGACACCTTTCGGTGCTAAGCTTATTAAGTCTGACGCAGTAGCAGACGGCACAATCGTTGGTCTTGACAGAACTTGTGCTCTCGAAATGATCAATGGTTCTGATATCGTTCTCGAAACAGACAAGCTTATCGGCAGACAGGTTGAAACTATTGCGGTTTCTGTTACAACAGGCTTCGCAAAGATTATTCCCGAAGCTGTAAGAGTTCTCGAAATTGCGTAAAAAGTAACTTTTACCCTGACTTCCGTTCGGAAGTCGGGGTAAATATAAAAATACAGGAGGTAATTTTCTTGGAAAATAATTCACTCAAAAAGCTTAATGAATTCACAAGGCGCGAATTCAAAGAAGACGAAGTCTACATATTTTCGGTAATACTCTGTGATAACGAAACCGACAGAGATAATGAAAAATTCTCTCTTTCTGCACTTTCTCAGATGAAATCGCTCTTTATCGGAAAAACGGGGATTTTCGACCACAACGCAAAGTCCTCCAACCAGACAGCGAGAATTTTCGATACTGAAATTGTTTCTGATGAAACGAAAATCACAAAATCGGGCGAAGTTTATACCTGCCTTAAAGCGACAGCCTATATGGTGAGAACAAAGTCAAACGAAGACCTCATAAAAGAAATCGAAGGCGGAATAAAAAAGGAAGTCAGCGTTTCCTGCAGGGCGGAAAAGAGAATCTGTTCTGTCTGTTCTTCTGATACGCTTTCTTCTTCGTGTAGTCACAGAGGCGGAAAAAAGTATGGTGATAAAGAGTGTTACTTTACTCTTTCTGAAATTTCCGACGCTTATGAATGGAGTTTTGTAGCTGTTCCCGCACAGGTAAATGCAGGTGTTACAAAAAGTTCTGAAAACGAAGAACTTTTAAGAAAAGCAACAAGGCTTTGTTTTTTAACGGGTGATAGTTCCGACATAAAAAATATGTCTGAGACGGAACTTTCATCTCTTTGTGAAACTTTAGAAAAGAAAACAAAGAAAAGCAGAAATCCCGATAGCAAGAAAATCTTTGATGACAACACACCCTATATGATGAAAAGAGGCAGATAAAAATGGATATGGAACAGATTTACAATCTCTTTGAAAACATCTCAGAAACATCAGCTGAAAAGAATTCTTTTCTTATCGAAAGAGCGGTTTCTTTCATAAAGTCAAGAATTATCAGAAACGAAGATATGTTAAGAGAAGAAGTTGAATATTTAACGGTGCTTTACGCTAACCTTTATCTTATCGAAAAAGAAACCGCAAACGGTATTCCTATGGTATCAGACGGCGGAGGTGTTATTTCTTCGGACAAAAGAAGTTACAGACTTGAAATGATAAAGAAGATGATTAGTGATCAGGAAAAACTCTGTAAGGGTTATCTTATTGAAAAGCCCATAAACGATTTTGTTTTTATGTCCGTTAAAGGAGGGGTTTAAATGAGTTTTTATATTCTTGCAAACGATATAATTTCGGTTTTATCAAAGACAAAAATCCCCGCTTATCATCAGTTCGGTGAGGAACTTATAGCAAGAAGAAACGACACATTCATAACCGTTGGTATAACGGGGATTAAAACCGATGAATCGGAATCTGAAGCTGAGGCGGAAATTTCCTTCTATACCCCCTCTAATTTCAGTGGTGGAAAAATTCTCTCGCTCGCATCGAAAATCCCCGAAACGATTATGAATTCAGACCTTTCTGTAAAAAGCATAAAGGCATCGGATCTTTTTTACGAAAAGAAGCTCGACAGACTCTGTTATAACTTTTCTTTAAAACTCAATTATTTGACAGACGATATAAAAGACACTATCAGCATAGGCGGAACTGAGATTTCTGTATCGTCGTTCTCGTTTTCGAGAAAACAAGCGATAAGCGAAATAAAAACACTTTCGGCAGGTGTTATGGCAAAGGGTTCGGGTGAACATCCGCTTTCACTTTCTGTAAAAGGAAAAACAAAACTTTCGGCTAAAAGTTTTTCCGAACTCGATAATGCCGTAAAGAATTTTACACCCATTACTATAAACATAGGCGGTGCTTATCTTCCATCAATGTGTCTTTCATCTTATAAATTAAGAGGTGGAAGAACAGCGTTTATCGAGGCTGAATTTATCGAGATAAAGGGGGATGGAAATGAATGATATTACCCTTAAACTGAAATCCGTTTCGGGAGAAGTTTATGAAACAAAGAAATGTCTTTCGTTTCGTTTTGAAAAAGAAGTTTACACACCCTATTCCGTTCTTTCGGGAATTTTCTTTTCAGATTGTGATGTATTAAACATTTCGGATATCGAATTTTTTATTGACGGAAAACTTATCCACAAAGGCTTTGTTGATATTATTGAGGAGACAGAAAGTTCTGACGTAAAGAAAGTTTCTCTCTCTTCGAGAGGATATTCTTCACTTCTTTTACAGAGCGAACTTCCCGATGGGATAATTTCTTCGCCCTCACTCAATTCTCTGTTCACATCGGTAAATCTTCCTAATATCACACACGAAGACAGCTATCTCACAACTAACTATATCTATCTCAATTCTCATTCTTCTATATGGGATGCCTGCAAGATGCTTTGTCTTAAGCTTCATAATTCACACCCTTTTATATCATCACCCAATAAGGTTTCATATACATTCGGTAGCAATTCTCTTTCTTTTGAACCTCAGAATATAATATCAAAGGGAAATGTTTTAAATCTCAAAAATTCTGTCAGTGATGTTTATATGCGTTCACTCACAGATGAAGGCAATAATTTTTCGATGCATATAAACGACGGTGAAATAAGAGAACTCGGTATTGTAAGAGAAAAATATTATGCCTATGATGCTATGTGGGCTTTTGACAGTTATCTGGGACTTCAGACAAAGGTAAATCTAAGTATGAAGGGCATTAAAGCAGACTTTGTTAAGTATGACGGATTTTTTGGCGAAGACCTTAACGATACGGTAATTTTTGACAAAAAACAAGGCAGAATAAACCGTATTCTTGTAAACGGCACAAAAAACGGAATTCAGACGACTTTATGGCGATATTACGACCGTTATAACAACAGAAATAACTGACACAAATTCTTGTAGTTATCTTGACAAAAGTCTCAATATGGTGTATGATAAAGTGTGTATATTATGAGAAAGTATGTAAATCGGGTGGTGGTTCAATGTATTTCGGAAGTGTGAGGTTTTTTAAAGACCTCATTATCGTTTGCATTGCCACTGTTATCGCAGTTTCAATAGGTCTCGCAATTTTTTTCGGAGTGAAATATGCTTCTCTCAAAAACGACTATGAAGAGAATGTTGCAAAGCCTGTCATCAACAACATCGCAGAGGAAGAAAAAGAGGAAGAAGTAAAAAAATCCCTCGATGAAATCTACGATGAGATGAAGAAACAAGGATATTCTGACGATGAGATTTTAGAATACATCGAAAAAGAAAATCCGAAGTCTTTTGACAAATATGTTTCGGCTTTAAAGGCGATAAGAAACGCACCCTCTTATACAAAACTTTTTCCCGACCTTTATGTAGAAGCTCCAAAAAAAAACGAAATTTCTGACAAGACCATCTATCTCACATTCGATGACGGCCCTGCGGAAAACACCTGGAGTATCTTAAGCATTTTAAGAAAACACAACGTTAAGGCAACTTTTTTCATGTGCGCCGTGGAGACTGAGCAGGATATCGCCATAGTTAAACAGTGTATCGCAGACGGACACACTGTCGGCATACATTCTGCGTCGCACGATTACGAAACCATCTATAAAGATGTTGACAGTTTTCTGCTCGATATGAAAAACACTTCGGACGGCATATACAAAGCAACGGGTGTCAAGCCCGACATAATGCGTTTTGCAGGCGGAAGTGTCAATGCATATAACGAACCCATCAGCAAAGAACTCTGTGAAGAGGTAAAGAGAAGAGGTTATACCTACTTCGACTGGAACGTAAGCGGACAGGACGCATCAAACAATGCTACCTGGACATCTGTTTACAACAACATCTTGAACGGAGTCGGCGAAAGAAACAACGCGATTGTCCTTTTGCATAACAGAGATGTTTCTGTTTATGTTACCGAGGATATTATCATAGCGCTGAAAAACCGCGGATACTCATTCGATAAACTCACAAACGAAACCACACCCTCGCAATTCACAATTCCACCGGAGGAACAACTTTCAGACAGTAAGGGGATAAGATAATGAGCTTAAAAGATAATTTTAACCAGGCAGTCAAGGAACTTTTAAAGAGAGACGGTCTTGTAGGTTCAGACCTTTCTAAGAACTCGAAAGAAAAGTCGAATATCGACAGATACCTTGACACTCCAAGTGCAAATTCAGAACCTATCAAACCTACATTCGATAAACAGACTGTTCCCCCTCCTGTTCAGAGACCGCAGTC
>JAGAJQ010000167.1 GCA_017828955.1 Oscillospiraceae bacterium | reverse complement strand
GCAGTGTTTGCAATGCTCATGGTTAAATCCATAAACGACGCTCCTTTCGTTTTAGTAGAGGAAAACCCTCTCTATAAAAATATATCGGCATATTTTTTATAAAGTTTAGAACTTTTCAAAAAGTTTTTCTATCATTTCTTTTTTCGCAAGGTCGGAAGAAAACGCAGTAGCACCGCCCGAGGCAGTTCCGAGTTTCAAGGCATAGTCGGAATTTTCCCCTCTCTCGATACCTGCCAAAAATCCCGCAAGCATCGAATCCCCCGCACCGACAGAATTTATAACCTCTCCTTTGAGCGCATCACAGAAATGACTTTCTCCGTTTTCGTCTATAAGCAAAGCACCCTTTTCCGCCATCGAAACAATGACATTCAAAGCACCCATATCCTGCAACTTCCTTGCATAGATTTCAGCAGTTTCGGGAGTGTTTATTTCTACACCGAAAATCTCACCGAGTTCTATATGATTGGGCTTTATGAGATATGGTTTTAAGGGGAGGACTTTTTTTAAAAGTTCTCCCGAAGCGTCAACGACGAATTTTATCCCCTTATCAGAAAATCTTTCCATAATGATTTCATAGATATTATCGGGAACGGATTTCGGAACGCTTCCTGCTAAAACGAGAACATCCCCCTCTTTTAAAACAGAAAGGCTATCTAAAAATTTATCGAGATATTCCTCTGAAACAATAGGCCCTGCGCCGTTTATCTCTGTTTCTTCGCCTGATTTTATCTTTATATTTATTCTCGAAAATCCATCGGGAAGTTCTGTGAAAAGTGTTTCAATGCCAAATTTCTGCATTTCTTCTTTTAATGCCTTGCCTGTAAAACCTGCTATAAATCCCGTTGCAACGGATTTTACATCAAGTTCAGAAAGCACCCTTGAAACATTTATCCCTTTTCCGCCAAAGAAAACCTGCTCTTCTGAAGTTCTGTTTACAGTTCCCGTTTTTATATCCTTAACGCCCACAACATAATCAATAGCGGGGTTAAGGGTTACTGTATATATCATAGAATAAATCCTCCGCCCTGTTTAAGTGAAATAAGATGATACCCTGCGGGAACGGAAACAAGCGAATCAGGAACATCCGCGCTGTAATCGAGGACTCTGCATAAAGTCTTTCCATCGCTTACATATATGAGTGTTTCTCCGCCTTCGTGATAATAGAACTTTATAGTTCCGTTATTATCCTTAACAGCATCATATTCATAGGTAACGCCGTTTATCTTTTCCCTGCCCGATGTAAATTCTGCGTTTTCGTATTTCCCCGCAGAAAATCCCTTTATCGCATCGGGAACGGTTATCGGTAAATCATCCTCACTCTGTTCAATGGCAAGTTTTGTATCGTGCATCAAAAGATAGGCCTTATCGCCATTTATAACAGCACCGAGTCTTGATGCGCCGGGGTTGAACTGCATTCCGCTGACGCCGTTTTTTATTCCTATTGTAACAGTAAGGTCTATAACAGTCCCGTCCTCTGTTTTATAGGGGAGTGAAACTTTCGCCCATATAGGTTTTTCGCCCGAACCGAAAATATTTCTATATATGTTCATAGTCCGTTCCCCTGCTGAAAATCCCTGTTTTTTGGTAGTAGTCGTTGTTGTAGCGACTGTTGTTGTAGTCACGGGGGTAGTAGTTGTCATAGGAGTAGTTGTTGTTACAGTTGTAGTCGTCGTGACTGTTGTCGTCGTTATGGGGGTAGTTGTTGTTTCGGGGGTTGTTGTTGTAACTATCGGGGTTGTTGTAACTCTCGCAGTCGTAACGAGCATTTCGTCTTCTGCTTTTTTCTTCATTCCCTGCAAAAGAGTGCATCCCGTAAGCATAACCGACAGACAAAGCGACAATGCGATTACTTTTCCGTTTTTCAAAGCCTCTCCCCCTCATAAATTATTTTAAATAAGTATATCATACGAACAGATTTTTTTCAACATATTGTTGCAATCGTTTTCTTTTTGTTGTAAAATGCATATTAAGGGCGTAACGCTCAATCTATAAGAAATGGGGTATTCTTTTGGACAAGTTTTTCAAACTGAAAGAAAACAACACAACTGTCAGAACCGAAATTGTTGCCGGTCTGACAACATTCTTCGCGATGGCTTACATCGTATTCGTAAATCCCGATCAGGTTGCAGCAGGTGGCGCGGCTGGTTGGCTCGCAGGCGCAGGCGCAGACGGAACTGCTCTCGGCAGAATCTGGAACGCAGTTTACATCGCTTCAATCCTCGCAGCTATTGTCGGAACTCTCCTCTACGCATTCTATGCAAAGCTTCCCTTTGCTCAGGCTTGCGGAATGGGACTTAACGCATTCTTCTGCACAACATTCGTTTCAGGCGCATATTTCGCAGGAACAGACCTCATAACAGGCTATCATTCAGGACTTGTTATCATCTTCATCTCAGGTGTTGTATTCCTTATCCTTTCAGTAACGGGGCTTCGCGAATACATAGCAAAAGCAATGCCCGACTGTCTTAAAAAGTCAATACCCGCAGGTATCGGTCTTTTCATCGCTTACATCGGATTCCAGAATGTAGGCATCAT
>JAGAJQ010000166.1 GCA_017828955.1 Oscillospiraceae bacterium | reverse complement strand
TCTTGAAATCAGAAAAGACAAGGAGAGTGCTGAGGCAGGCGTTGAACAACTCAAAGCAACATCTCTTGAATTGAGACAGAATGCTATTGATTTTGAAAAACAAATTGAAAAGCAGAATGATCTAATTGAAGAGAAAAAAGCACTTATAGAGCTTAGAAAGAAGGAACTTTTAGATTCTGTTGATAGCATAAAGGGAATCAAAGAACAGATTATGGCTGTTCAGACAGAAAATAGAAATTTTGAACAAAAATCTGGAATTCTTCGCAAGGAAGAAAAAGCACTTGGTGAAAATAAGGAAAAATTTTCTGCTGAGAGAGCAAGGCTTCTTTCAAAGAAGGAATCTTTCCAGAAGGAATGTGACAATATTTCTACAGAACTTTGGGAACAGTATGAGATGACAAGATCGGATGCTGAAAAAATCGCAGTTCCGATAGAAGATATGCTTGTAGCACAGAGAGATCTTAACGAAATCAAGAATAAGATAAAAAATCTTGGTGCTATTAATCCTTCTGCAATTGAAGAATATGAAGAAGTGTCTGAAAGATATAAATTTATGTCTGAGCAACTCAGTGATGTTGAAATGTCTAAGAGAGAACTTGAAAGACTTATTGATGAACTCACAAACAATATGAAGAAGAAGTTTTCAGAGAGTTTTGAAGAAATCAATAATAATTTCAAACAGATATTTGTTGAGTTGTTTGGAGGAGGAAAGGCAGAACTTGTTCTTGTTAATCCTGATGATATTCTCGAATCGGGAATTGAAATAAATGTTGCACCTCCAGGGAAGGTTATTAAAAATCTTTCTCTTCTTTCAGGAGGAGAACAGTCGTTTGTTGCGATTGCAATATACTTTGCGATTCTCAAGCTTCGTCCCGCACCTTTCTGCATACTTGACGAAATCGAAGCCGCGCTTGATGATGTGAATGTTTCTAAATATGCACAGTATCTCAGAAACTTCACAAAAACTACCCAGTTTATTCTTGTTACACACAGACGAGGAACAATGGATGAAGCGGATATGCTTTATGGGGTTACTATGCAGGAAAAGGGAATATCAAAACTTCTCAAAATGTCACACGACGAAATAAATTCTATGGCTATTGAAGGATAGCCGAAAGGAAATAATATGGGATTATTTGAAAAAATAAAATCGGGTCTTTTGAAAACAAAAGAATCGATGGTAAAAAGAATAGATGCTTTTATCGGTTCTTTTACAAAAATTGACGAAGAATTTTTCGAAGAACTTGAGGAAATTCTTATTACTTGCGATATAGGCGTTTCAACCTCGGTTAAAATATGTGATGAACTTCGTAAAAGAGTTAAAGAAAAAAGCATTACAGATCCCCTTGATATAAAATCAGAAATGAAGGAAATAATTGTGGAAATGTTAGGAGAAGATAAACCCCTCAATCTTTCGACAAAGCCTTCTGTTATTGTAGTCATAGGGGTAAATGGCGCAGGAAAGACTACTACAATAGGAAAACTGTCTGCGCAACTCAAAAATTCCGGTAAAAAGGTTATTGTTGCTGCTGCAGATACATTCAGAGCAGCAGCTATAGATCAGCTTGAGGTCTGGACAAAACGCAGTGAAGTCGATATTGTAAAACACGCTGAAGGATCAGATCCTGCGGCCGTGGTGTTTGATGGTATTTCCGCCGCAAAGGCAAGAAACGCTGATGTTCTTATCTGCGATACGGCAGGAAGACTTCATAATAAGAAAAATCTTATGAATGAACTTCAGAAGATTTCGAAAATAATTCATTCACAGTGTGAAGATTGTTCTGTTGAAACTCTTCTTGTTCTTGATGCTACAACAGGCCAGAATGCTGTAAATCAGACAAAACAGTTTATGGAAGTTGCTGATATAACAGGTATAGTTCTTACAAAACTTGATGGTACGGCAAAGGGAGGTATAGTTATTTCCATTGCTGACGAACTTAAAATTCCTGTTAAACTCATAGGTGTCGGAGAGCAGATAGATGATCTTCAGACATTCAGTGGCGCGGATTTTGCAAATGCTTTATTTGACTAAGGAGATAATATGAAAATTATACTTGCATCAAACAACAAAAATAAAATTACTGAATTGAAGCAGATTTTATCTCCTTTGGGTTATGAGGTTATTTCTCAATCCGAAGCGGGAGTTAATATTGAAGTTGAAGAAAATGGAGCAACATTTGAAGAAAATTCAATGATAAAAGCCAAAGCAGTATATGAAATTTCAAAAATGGCTGTTATTGCTGATGATAGCGGACTTGAAGTAGATTATCTTGATAAGGCTCCCGGAGTTTATTCTCACAGATATGCAGGCGAAAATGCAAGTGATAAAGATCGTTGTAAAAAAATTCTCAGCGAACTTGAAGGTGTCCCCGATGAGAAGAGAACTGCCAGATTTGTATGTGTCATTTCATATATTGATTCGAGCGGAAACACATCTGTTCTGAGAGGTGAATGTGAAGGTCATATCGGCAGAGAAATGAAAGGGGATAACGGCTTTGGATATGATCCTATCTTTATGATAGGAGATAGATCATTTGCTGAAATTTCTTCTGAAGAAAAAAATAAAATTAGCCATAGAGCTGATGCACTTAAAAAATTAACAGAAAAATTAAAGGGAGAAAAATATGATAACAACTAAGCAGAGAGCTGAACTCAGAGGGCTTGCCAATAACCTCGAAGATTTATTTCAGATAGGCAAAAGTGGCGTTTCCGATACTGTAGTTGCACAGGTCGAAGAAGCACTTGTTGCAAGAGAACTTATAAAAATAAAAGTTTTACTTGAAACATCACCCGTTACTCCGAGGGAAGCGGCGGTAGAACTTGCTGAAAAAACAAATTCAGATGTAGTTCAGGTTATCGGAGGAAAAATAGTTCTTTTCAGAAGAAATCCTAAAAAGCCTGTTATTATATTGAAAAAGTGATTTCAAAGGTGAATTTATATGGAAAAATACAGGATTACAGATGATAAAATTGCTTGTTTTATACTCTCGGTTTTATTCTGGGGATTTTTATTATTTGTTGAGTTTAAGGGAACAGTTTTGTTTTATATTTTTCCAAAAGATTTGCTTATAGAATACATAGATCCTGTTTTTTACGGAACCCTTTTTGTCGCCATTATAATAATTTTCAGAAAGACATTAATTGGTTTTGCAAAAGATTTTATTGGGAACTTTAAAAAATATATTGGATTGTCTGTAATATTTTTCTTTGTTACAATGGTTCTTATGGTGGTTTCTGCTATTATTATTGATTCGTTTGGGATAGGTGATAGTTCTAATCAGCAGTCTATTGATGAAGCACTTGTTCAATATGGTTTTTTGCAGATTATAACAGTTTGTTTGTTAGGGCCTGTTGTTGAAGAGTTTTTTTACAGAGGAGTTCTTTTTGAAATCTTGAAAGGCAAGGAAAGTGGCATAATCAAAAACATAATTGCCGTTATCCTGACATCATTTATTTTTGCTTTTATGCACGTTTCATTTATTGATTTCAGCGTTGCGGATATGATTGCGAATATACCGATACTTATGCTGGGACTTGCGTTGACGATATTAAGATGTAAAACAGATAATATTTTATGCTCTGTTATTGTTCATATCGGTATAAATGTCATCGCTACGATATAATTATTTTTGAAAAGAGAAAATAATATGAAGATATGTTTTTTTGGCGGGACATTCAACCCTGTCCATAATGGTCATGTAAGGCTTCTTGAAAATACTAAGGAATATTTCGATTTTGATAAAATTATTGTAATCCCTACTAATATTCCGCCACACAAAGAAGTTGTGTTCTCAGTTTCGGATGATGATAGATTGAATATGTGCAAACTTGCTTTTGATTGTATAGCAGAGGTTTCTGATTATGAAATAGTTGAGAATACTGTTAGTTACACCATAAATACAATGTATCATTTTAAAGAAATTTATCCTAATGATGAATTCTATTTTCTTATGGGAAGCGATATGCTTTTTATGTTTGAAAAATGGAAAAATTATAAAGAACTTATTTCGCTTATTTCTATTATCGTAGCTTCAAGGGAAGATGACGAATTTCTAGCTATTGAAAAGAAAAAGCTTGAACTTGAAGAAGATGGCGCAAAGATATATATTGTAAAGGCAGACCCTTATATCATTTCATCAAGCGAGATAAGAAATAAAATAAAATCAGGCGAAAAAGATTTTTCTTGCTATTTGCCTGAAAGAGTAGTAAAATATATTTTGGACAAAAAACTATATCTGGAGTAATTGCTTTGAAATACGATATCGAAAAATTTAAGAATATTCTTGAAGGAAGACTGAGTAAAAAAAGATATATCCATAGTATCAATGTGGCTGATAAAGCCCAAAAACTTGCTGAAATATGGGGTGCTGATGATGAAAAAGCATATGTAGCAGGACTCCTTCATGATATATGTAAGGATATACCTCATACTGAACAACGTAAATTGATAGAATTAAGCAACAAAGATGTTACTGACGAAGAATTTGTTATACCTCAGTTGTGGCACGGAATAGCAGGAGAGGTTTATTGCAGAACTATTCTCGGAATCGAAGATGACGATATATTAAATTCAATAAGATTTCATACTGTTGCAAGAAAAAATATGTCTCTTCTTGAAGAAATTATTTATCTTGCAGATCTTACATCAGCGGATAGGGAATATCCCGACGTGGATTATATGAGAAAACTTGTAAAAAAAGATATAGAAGAGTCTATGATTTACGCTTTGCAGTATTCAGTATCAGATGTTACTAAAAGAAAATCTCTTCTGCCAAAACATACGATAGAGGCATATAACGGATATATATATAATTCAAAGAAAGCGAGGAAAACGGATGACTCAGAATGAGATTATAGAGAAGATTGTAACTGCTCTTGATAAAAAGAAAGCAGAGGATATAAAGGCTATAAATATACACGATTTGACAATTCTTGCAGATTATTTTATAATAGCAAGCGGGAATAGTACTACTCAGACCAAGGCGTTAGCAGACGAAGTTGAATATCAGTTATCTCTTGTAGGCATAGAACCTACAAGAACAGAGGGACATTCGGGTTCTACGTGGACAATACTCGATTACTCTGATATTCTTGTTCATATCTTTTATAAGGAAACAAGAGAGTTTTATTCACTTGAACGACTATGGTCAGATGGTAAAGAAATGGATATAAGTCATCTTGTTACAGCAAATTAAAGTAATTATAAAAAATAATATAAAGGGTTGATAAAAATGAAGTACGATTTTTTGAACATTGAAAAGAAGTGGCAGAATTACTGGGATGAAAATAAGACTTTTAACGCAGTGATAGACCATAGTAAGCCTAAATTTTACGGACTTGTTGAATTCCCTTATCCTTCAGGTGCGGGAATGCACGTGGGTCATATTAAGGCTTATTCAGGACTTGAGGTTATATCTCGCAAAAAACGTTTAGAAGGATATAATGTTCTTTTCCCTATAGGATTTGATGCTTATGGTCTTCCTACAGAAAATACAGCGATAAAGACAGGAACACATCCTCGTAAAGTAACTGATAATAATATCGAAAAGTTTACAAGTCAGCTAAAAAGAGTAGGATTTTCATTCGACTGGGACAGAGTAATCGATACTACTGAAGAAGAATATTACAAGTGGACACAGTGGATTTTCCTTAAAATGTTCGAAAATGGGCTTGTTTTCAGAGATAAGACCCTTGTAAACTATTGTCCTAGTTGTAAAGTTGTTCTTTCAAACGAAGACTCACAGGGCGGAAAATGTGATATCTGTCATACAAATATTGTTCAGAAAACAAAAGAAGTATGGTATCTCAGAATAACAGAATATGCTGACAAACTTTTGGAAGGACTTGGAAAAGTCGATTATCTTCCTATGATCAAACTTCAGCAGGAAAACTGGATAGGACGTTCTACAGGTGCGTTTGTTAATTTTGATATCAAGGGAATTGATGAAAAACTCAGAATTTACACTACTCGTCCCGATACACTCTATGGTGTAACATTTATGGTTATTGCTCCTGAGCATCCTATTATTGAAAAGTATCGTGACAAAATCACAAATATTGATGCTCTCGATGAATACAAGAAAGAATGTTCTCTTAAGAGTGAATTCGAGAGAACTCAGCTTGTAAAAGACAAGACAGGCGTAAGAATAGAAGGGTTATCTGCAATTAATCCCATAACAGAAAAAGAAATACCTGTTTATATTTCGGATTATGTTATGATGGGTTATGGTACAGGTGCTATTATGGCCGTTCCTGCACACGATTCGAGAGACTATGATTTTGCAAAAAAATTCGGAATTGATATAATCGAAGTCATTAAAGGCGGAGATATTTCAAAGGAAGCCTATACAGGCGACGGAGAAATGGTGAACTCGGGCGTTCTTGATGGAATAAGCAATAAGAAAGACGCTATTGAAAAAATGCTTTCTGTACTCGCAGAAAAAGGTTGCGGAGAAAAAGGCGTTCAGTATAAAATGAAAGATTGGGCGTTCAATCGTCAGAGATACTGGGGCGAACCTATTCCAATAGTTCATTGCCCTGAATGTGGAATTGTTCCTGTTCCTTATGAAGAACTTCCTTTAAGACTTCCTCCTGTTGACGATTTTAGACCCGGAACAGACGGAGAAAGTCCTCTTGCTAAAATAGATTCATTTGTGAATTGTAAATGTCCTAAGTGTGGCAAGGACGCAAAGAGAGAAACAGACACAATGCCTCAGTGGGCAGGTTCATCTTGGTATTTCCTTCGCTATTGTGATCCTAATAACGCCGAAGCGCTTGCTTCTAAGGAGGCGCTTGATTACTGGATGCCTGTTGATTGGTATAACGGCGGTATGGAGCATGTTACGAGACACCTTATCTATTCTCGTTTCTGGCATAAATTCCTTTATGATATCGGTGCGGTTACAACAGAAGAACCTTATTCTAAGAGAACTGCTCAAGGTCTTGTTTTAGGACCTGATGGTGTTAAGATGAGTAAGTCAAGAGGAAATGTTATCGATCCTAACGATGTTGTGGACGAATATGGTGCAGACGTTTTAAGAGTCTATGTTCTCTTTATGGGCGATTATGAACAGGCTGCTCCATGGAGTGAAAACAGTATGAAGGGATGCAAGAGATTCCTTGATAGAATATGGGCTCTTCAGGATAAACTTGTTGATGGTGACGAATATCGTCCAGAACTCAGGGCGGCTATGCATAGAACTATCAAGAAGGTATCAAAGGATATCGAAGATATGAAGTTCAATACAGCTGTTGCTGCGATGATGACTTTGATTAATACTATTTACGATATCGGTACAATAAATAGGGCAGAATATAGAGATTTACTCATTATGCTTAATCCTTTTGCTCCTCATATTACTGAAGAAATATATGAGTTATGTGGATTTGGCGGATATGTTCACGACGCCAAATGGGTTGAATACAACGAAGAATTCTGTATTGAAGATACAATCGAAATCGCAGTTCAGGTAAATGGTAAACTTAGAGGAACAGTAATGATAGCTTCTGATGCAGAAAAAGACGATGTTATTGCCATTGCTAAATCTGATTCTAAAATCGCTGATTTTATATCCGGAAAAGACATTGTCAAGGAAATTTATGTTCCTAAAAAGCTCGTTAATATCGTTGTTAAGTAAATTTTGAAAAACTACTTGACAATTTGTATGGTTATGGTGTATAATAATTTTTGTATCATCAAGATATGAATAATTTGTTACCATAATTTGATACTGATGTATCAGATTTTTCTGGTATATAATCCTCTGTCAAATGGCAAAGGGAGGGAATGAGAAATGGCAGAAATCCGTGTTGGTAAGAACGAATCACTTGACACAGCGCTCAAGCGTTTTAAGAGAAGCTGCGCTAAAGATGGCGTTATAGCTGAAGTTCGTAAAAGAGAACACTATGAAAAGCCTTCGGTTAAGCGTAAGAAAAAGTCCGAAGCTGCGCGTAAGCGTAAGTACAACTAACAATGAGGGCGAGCAGTTTTTTCTCTGCTCGCTTTTTCATTACAAGGAGAATTTTGAGATGTTGTTTAAACCTACTTTTGTTTTTAATACAGTGACTGAGATAACATCGGCTTTTCTTAAGCAGAATGGTATAAAAGGGCTTATTCTGGATTTGGATAATACATTAACCACACATAATAACCCTAAACCTCCAAAATATATAATAGCTTGGATAAATGCAATGAAAAGTGCGGATATTCCTCTTGTTATTGTTTCAAATAATAAATATGACAGGGTAAGACCCTTTGCTCAGATGTTGCAACTTCCTTTTATTTCTGATGGTGCCAAACCTTTGACTAAAGGCATTGACGAAGCGAGAAAAGCAATGCACCTTTCAAAGAATGAAGTCGCAATAGTCGGAGACCAGATTTTTACAGATATGCTTGGCGCTAATATCAAAAGGATGCCGACAATATATGTTTATCCTATTGAATTGGAAGATGGATTGTTTTTTAGGTTCAAACGAGTGCTTGAAACACCATTTCTTCCCAGAAAACACGATTTTAAATCAAGGAGAAAAAAAGTATGACGGCTATTTTTGGACCTGCAGGTACTCCTGAAGATTTCAAAATCAAAGGGTATAAGAACTCTCTGGATATTCCTGATTATCTTTGTGATATAGGACTTGATTGCTTTGAATATCAATGCGGTCAGGGAGTAAGGATAAAAGAGGAGTTAGCGAGAAATATTGCCGGTAAGGCAAAAGAAAAGAATATTACTATGTCTCTCCACGCTCCCTATTTTATTTCTCTGTCAAGTGTTGAAAAAGAAAAAAGAGATAAAAGTATAGATTATATCCTTCAGAGTGCACGAGCAGTTGACTGGCTTGGAGGAACGAGAATAGTCATACATTCTGGATCTTGTTCTAAAATGTCAAGAGAAGAAGCTCTTTCTCTTGCGAAAGATACATTGAAAAGAGCAAGGGAAGCTCTTGTATCAAACGGATTGTCATATATAAGATGTTGCCCCGAAACTATGGGAAAGGTAAATCAACTTGGAAATCTCAACGAAGTTATGGAACTTTGTTTAGTAGATGAAAGCTTTATACCTTGCATTGATTTTGGTCATCTTAATGCAAGAACTTTTGGTAATTCCAATACAAAGCAGGATTATGAGTTTATATTAAAAATTATTGAAAATAAATTGGGAAAGTCAAGACTTAATGAATTCCATTCCCATTTCAGTAAAATAGAGTATACGGAAAATGGCGGTGAAAAACGTCATCTTACTTTTGAAGATACTGTGTATGGCCCCGAATATGAACCTTTGATGGAACTTGTATATGAATATGGGATATCACCGACATTTATCTGTGAAAGTTCAGGGACACAAGGAATAGATGCAAAGTCTATGAAAAATTATTATATGAGTTTAATAAAATAATCTCGAAAGGAGCTTTTTATGAAAATTCTTATTATTAATGGACCGAATATCAATCTTACAGGAATGCGTGAAAAAGGAATTTACGGTAGCGAAACCTACTCTGATATATGTGAATATCTTTATGATTATTCAAAGGGAAAGGGCGTTGAAACAGAGATTACTCAAACTAATCACGAAGGTGAGATTATTGATAAAATTCATTCTGCTTTAAACGTTTATGAAGGAATAGTTATTAATGCAGGTGCTTATACTCATTATAGCTATGCTATAAGAGATGCTATATCGGCTGTTAACATTCCTTGCGTTGAAGTTCATTTCAGCAATATTTATGGCAGAGATGAATTCAGAACAAAGTCTGTAATAGCACCTGTTTGCAAAGGACAGATAGCAGGGTTCGGTAAATACAGTTATTGCTTAGCGATTGATGCGCTCTTGAATATCAAGGAGGAAAATCATGAATGATACACCATATATAGGCAATTATGTTCATTCTTTATATGCTGAGTATAACGGATACGTTGATTGTATTATTCTTACATCTGATGTGAGCATAAGATATTTTACAGATGTGAATATTTCTGAGGGGATTTTTGTGGCTGCACGTACGGGTGCGTGGTGCTATCTTTTTGTGGATTCCAGATATTATGAAGATGCTTATAAAGAGGCAACAAATTGCGAAGTCGTTCTTCTTAAAAACAGAAAAAAACAACTTTCTGAATGTTTTGAAAAGCACGGGATCACAAGAATCGGAATAGAAACTAAACATCTTACTGTAAATCAGTTGAAAAATCTTAGAATGGATTTTCCTCAAGTTGAAATAATTGATGATGATTTTGTTAGTGCAGCGATTGAAGAGTTACGAATAAAAAAGAAAGATTCAGAACTTTCTAAAATTCATAAGGCTCAGCTGATTTCTGAACAAGCCCTTGATTATCTTATAAAAAATGACATCAAGGAAGGCGTTTCTGAACGCTATCTTGCTGCGAAGTATTGTGAATATATAGCTAGGTTTGGTGCTGAAAAGCCATCGTTTGATACGATAGTCCTTTTTGGCAGTAATTCATCAAAGCCACATGGTGTTCCTTC
>JAGAJQ010000165.1 GCA_017828955.1 Oscillospiraceae bacterium | reverse complement strand
TTTTGTGAATATATTGTTTCGCTAAAATCTGTTTTAAATCCTTCTGAGGTTAATCCTCCTAAAAAATAGTAGTTCATATATTTTCCTCCATAAAATAAGTATTATATCTTACCAAAAAAACTTATATTTTATCTTATGTATATTTCAAATAATTTGCTACTATACAAAAAGGCTTGCATTTTGTTTTCAAAAGTAGTAAAATGTAAATTGATAAAATTATTTAGGAGGCTTTTGCTATGTCAAAGGAATTTATTGTTGAAACATCTGCAAGACATGTTCATGTTTCACAGGAAGCATTAGAAACACTTTTTGGAAAGGGTGCAACTCTTACTCATAAGAAAGACCTTTCTCAGCCTGGACAGTTTGCTTGTGAAGAAAGAGTAACTGTTGTGGGACCTAAGAAGGAACTTCCTAATGTTTCTATTTTAGGACCTGTAAGACCTGCTACACAGGTTGAACTTTCTGCTACAGATGCTCGTTCAATCGGTCTTTCAGCACCTATCAGAGAAAGTGGAGATGTTGCTGGTTCAGCACCCTGCAAACTCGTAGGGCCTTGTGGAGAAGTTGAAATTTCAGAAGGCGTTATCGTTGCTAAGAGACATATTCACCTTACACCTGCTGATGCTGAAGAACTTGGCGTTAAGGATAAGGATGTTGTATGGGTTAAGATTGATACTCCTGAAAGAAAAGCAGTTCTCGGCGATGTTGTTTGCCGTGTATCAGATAAGTTTGCAAGAGCAATGCATATCGATACAGACGAAAGCAACGCAATCGGCGCTGGTGCTAACCTTACAGGTATTATTGTTGAAATGTAATTAAAATGTTATAAAACCACTTCTGAATTATATCGGAAGTGGTTTTTGTTTGTATTGAAATTTATATATTGATATGGTAAAATGTTTTCATGAAATTCATTAAGAGGAAACAGATAATGTTTAAAAAGGAAAAGATAATGGAGATAATCAGAATAATTTTGATGATACTGATGTGGTTTTTGATAATAGAATTTTCTTGTAATTTTATTATGCAGACTATCAGTTATTCTTTTTATAAAAATGCAAAAAAGACAGACATGGTATCGTATCAACCACAGTTTATTCAGTTCAATGACACACTGACAGGATATGGATATAATCTTGATAATCTTTCTGATAAGGTGATTTTGTTTTTTGGAGGTTCGGGATATATCGCATATAATTCTGTTGCTACATATTCGGGAAAATTTGACTGTCCGTTTATATCGGCGGATTATTACGGTACTCAGGATAGTAAGGGTAAAATGAAACTTGAAACTATGCAGAAAACCGCCATTGAAATTTATGATTGGGCCCAAAATGAATATCCACACTCTGAAATTGTGATTATGGGACATAGCTATGGAACAGGGATAGCCACATATCTTGCGAGTGTAAAAGAAACAGACAGTCTGGTTTTAGCGTCGGGATATCGAGATATTTCTGATTTGTATAACAAAATGACTCCTGTTTTCTTTGGACCTTTAAAAATTTTTATTTCAAATAATATAAAAACATCAGATTATGCAAAGAATGTTTCTTGTCCAGTATATATTATAGGATCCAATGCGGATACTACCTTAAACATTTCTTTGCAGGAAAAGGTTTCTGAATGTTTTGAAAATTCAGAATTAAAAATTTTCAGTGGCATTAATCACGAGGATTATTTTACGAATGACAATGTTACTAATTATATAAAAGAAAAAACAAGCGTATGATTACAAATACGCTTGTTTTTATCGTTATTCAGTCAATTCTATTTGATTTCCTTCAATATCTATTACGCAACTTTCGTAATATCCATCGCCGGTTGTCCGCGGGCCACTGATGACACTATATCCGTCGCTTTTAAGCTTTTCTGTAAGATTATCAACTGCGGATTTACTCCCTAAACTGAAAGCAAGGTGAGAATAACCTGTTCTTGTAAGTGATTTTTTATCATCTTTTAATTCGGGTTTATTCATAATTTCAAGTCTTGAGCCACTATCAAAACTCAGAAAGTAAGAACGAAATCCAGTGGATTTATTGCGATATCCTTCGTTTGATTTTGCACCAAAATATTTAACGAAAAAGGTTTTTGTTCTTTCTAAATCATTTACATACATAGCAATATGCTCTATCATCATTATAAACACATCCTTCATCATATAATTATAGCAGTAGGATAAGGCTGAGTCAATAAAAATTTATGCATTATTTTACATAATTGGGACAAAATATATTGCGTGAATATATGTTAATATTTGTTGTGAAATTTTAAAAAATATCTTTACATTTTGCAATAAATATGATACAATATTTAAAATTACAGAAGATTAATACTTCTGTAAATTTGTAACGAAAGGATGATTTAAATATGGCAAAGTACAAATGTTTAGTATGCGGAGAAATTTTTGAGGCGAATAATGCTACAACCTGTCCTAAGTGCAATTCGGATAAGGTAGAAGCAGTTGCTGAAAAATCAAAATATGCAGGAACAAAAACTGAAAAGAACCTTGAAGCTGCATTCGCTGGTGAATCTCAGGCAAGAAATAAATACACATACTTCGCTTCAAAGGCTAAGAAGGAAGGATTTGAACAGATCGCTGCTCTCTTCCTTAAAACAGCTGATAACGAAAAAGAACACGCTAAAATGTGGTTTAAGGAACTTAACGGCATAGGAGATACAGCTCAGAATCTCGAAGCTGCTGCTGATGGCGAAAACTACGAATGGACAGATATGTACGAAGAATTCGCAAAGACAGCTGAAGAAGAAGGATTTACAGAACTAGCTGCTAAATTCCGTATGGTTGGCGAAATTGAAAAGCATCATGAAGAAAGATATCGTGCTCTTCTTAAGAATGTCAAGATGCAGGAAGTATTCGCTAAGAGCGAAATCAAGGTTTGGGAATGCCGCAACTGCGGACATATTGTTGTTGGTATGAAATCTCCTGAAGTATGCCCTGTATGTGCTCATCCTCAGAGCTACTTCGAAATCCACGCTGAAAACTATTAATTTATAGTATAATAAAAGCACTTCTGATTTTTATCAGAGGTGCTTTTTGTTTGTTGATTGACTTTTCTAGAAATTTATGGTATGATCAAGCCGAATGCAGATTACAGAGGGGTGCTATAATGGAAATCAGATATATAAATCAGGCGGATGATTTGTTTGAAATAAGCAATATATACGAAAACAGCTGGAAGTTTGCATATAGTGGTATCGTTCCACAGAATTACCTTGATAGTATTCCGAAAGGCCGTTGGGCGAATAGAATAAATAGAGAAGGAATGAACAATCTTGTTTTGATTGAAAATGGAGTTATAATAGGTACGGCAAGTTTCTGTAAATCAAGATGGGAACAATACAATGACTATGGAGAAATAGTTTCGATATATTTTTTACCTGATTATATGGGCAAAGGATATGGAAATTATCTTTTGAAAAAATGTGTCGATGAATTAAAATCTTCGGGTTATGACAAGATACTTTTATGGGTTTTAGAAGACAATCTCAGAGCAAGAAAATTCTACGAAAAGAATGGATTTATCTGTTCTGATGAGTATATTGATGATAATATTGGTGGAAAAGATTTAAGAGAAGTAATGTATACATATCATTTTTAGTTGAGATGAGATAAAAACAAGCGTCGGCATTTCGCAGACGCTTGTTTTGTTATATTATATTTCTTCGAGACTGTAAATATATCTGAATTCTATTAAATCTGAAGAATCAGACGCTTGTCCTTCAAGTTCTTCTTTGAGCGAATTGTTTTCATCTATTATGAAGTAAATACATTTGCAACCATATTCAACAGCCTTTGGCATAAAATAATCAGCGACCCATTTTGTGTCTTCAGGGATATTTTCAAATCCTGTTCTTGTATCGGCAACATAATCACATTTGTGCTCATTGATTATATTGAGAGCACATATCAACGGATTTCTGTAATCATCATTACAACAGAATTTCTTCCATTTAACGAATACAATATTATGCTTTTCGTTGTAACTTACATCACAATATTCAGATGAATACATCTTTATCACTCACAATCTGAAAATATTATTCAACGCCGTATGTTTTTCTGTATTCGAGCATCTTGTCGAGATATTCTTTACCTTCAACAACGCCGTTTCTGATAGCATCGATAATATCGTTTACTGTAACGATAGGATAGATCTTGATTCCGAATTCGTTGTAAACTTCCTGAACAGCAGAATATTCACCCTGACCTTTTTCCATTCTGTCAACAGAGATAACCATTCCTGTGATATTTACATCAGCAGCAGCTTTGAGAACGGGGAGCACCTGTCTGATAGCAGTACCCGCTGTGATAACGTCTTCTATAATGACAACTTTTTCGCCATCTGTGAGTTTCTTTCCTACGATAACGCCACCTTCGCCGTGGTCTTTAGCTTCTTTTCTGTCGAAACAGTAGTTTACTTCTGTGTCGTATTTATTGTAAAGGGCAGCAGCACACGCTACTGCAAGTGGAATACCTTTATATGCAGGTCCGAAAAGAGTTTCAACATCAATGTTGTTTTCTTTTTTGAAATCTGCAAGTTTTTTTCGTAAAAACTCGCAACCGTTTGCACCGACAACATCGCCGATACAAAGAATTTTTATCATGTCAGTACCATCCGAAAATGAAATAAGACCCGTGACGATGCAGAGGGAATCCGCAAGTTCACGAGTCGCTTGATGTCCCGG
>JAGAJQ010000164.1 GCA_017828955.1 Oscillospiraceae bacterium | reverse complement strand
TAAGAAAGGGGTAAAGGGATATGATGTCGTTCAGAAACGATATGCTTGAGGCTGCTGCTATGCAGTTGGCACTTGATATGTCCTGTCACCCCGAAGATTTTCTTAATATAAAAAATACAGTAACATATTCTTCTCTCCTTTCGGGGAGAAGGATTTTCCGTAATGAGAAAGATTTTTTTCGTATAGCGTCATTCGGAAACGGCGCAGTTGCTACTGTTTCAGAAGAAATCTACCCTTTTGCAAAAGATCTTTTGGGAAGCGTTCAGGGGATAGAACTTTTCGATGCAAAGGCTATTTTTCATATAAACCGCGAACTCAGTAAATACGGCAAGGCGATAGGCAGTTTCAATCAGTATTACCTTCCTGTTTCGCCTTATTATTACCCTGATTTATCGGGATACAGAATAAAGGTTTATGATGAAGAAGCTGTTCCTTCTCTTTATGATGACAAGCGTTTTTCCAACGCACTTATGTATGAAAACAAACTCGGAAGACACGATGTTATAGCAACCTGCGCTATGGACGGAAACAAGATCTACGGCATAGCAGGGGCTTCAAACGACAGCGAAAGATTCTGGCAGATAGGAATAGATATTCTTCCCGAATACAGAGGAAGAGGAACAGCAACGGTTCTTGTTTCAGCGCTCACAAAGGAAATTCTTATGCGCGGTGCTATTCCATACTATGGAACCTGGTGGTCTAATATCGCGTCAAGAAATGTTGCGAGAAAAGCGGGTTACTATCCTGCCTGGGTAGAAATGACCGCTGTTGATATGTAAGGCAAAGCCTTAACCCATATCGTTACTGACTTTATTAAGAAAATAAATTTACCGCTCGGTAACGAGAATTTTTCTGTATTTATATCCGGTTGTACGCCGATAAGTGAAATTTGGCGGAAAAATAGCGAAAAATCGATAAAGTTGTACGTTTTTTGCGTATGACTTTATTTTTTAATTTTAAAAACTCGTAAAATAATTTATATAAAACGCTTGACAAGTTATTAAAATGATGTTACAATATAGTCGAAACGGAGGAGAGAAAATGAAAAAAAGTGTTTATAGCCTTGTGCTTTCGGATAATGTCGTAAGAGCGATTGATGATTTGGCTTATAAAATGGGAACAAACCGCTCTAACCTTATAAACAGTATTTTAGCGGAAAAAGTCTGCTATAAAACTCCTGAACAGGAAATAAGGGATATTTTTGACTATATAAAATCGGTTATGGATGAAAGTTTTCAGATTCAGAGTCAGACATCAGATGCGATGTTATCTTTCAGAAGTCAGTTAAGATATAAATACAGGCCGACGATAAGGTATGAAGTGAGGCTTCTGAAAATCCCTGATGATGACGGAACTTTCGGGCTTCTGGGCGTTTCTTTCAGAACGCAGTCGGAAGAACTTTTATATAATCTTGATATGTTTTTCTCCTGGTGGGAACAATATGAAAAAGAACTATGCGATAAATTTTTTGATGGCGGAGTTGAATACATCTCTTCTTCGGGTAAACATATAAGAAAACTTAAAGTTTCGGATAAGGTTGATAACAACTCAAAGACCATAGGCAAGGCAATAAACGACTATGTAAACCTTGTTGATACAGCGATAAAGGAATATTTTTCGGAAAGCGAAAATCCGTTTATGGCGATGGGAAATGTCAGAAAAAGAGTTTTAAGCGGAGTAAATAACAACACAATCATAATATGAGGAGGTTTTCATTATGAACGCACAGAAACTTACAAGAAAATCACTCGAGGCAATACAATCAGCGCAGAATACTGTAACTGAATATCAGAACAACGCTATTACGCCTGAGCACCTTACCTATGCACTTTTAATACAGGAAAACGGGCTTATAGGCGGGCTTTTGAGAAAGATGAACATCGAACTTTCTGCGATAACAACATCGGTTTTAAATCTTATTTCCGCTATGCCTAAAATTTCGGGCTCGGCGAGAAGAAGCGGTGATGCATATATCTCACCCGAGGCGGACAGAATTCTTATTTCTGCTGAAAAAACCGCGGATAATATGAAAGATGAATTTGTTTCGGTTGAACATATTTTTATCTCGATTATTGAAAATGCAGAAGGCAAACTTAAAGAAATTTTCTCTGCTTTTTCTATCGATAAAAATTCGTTTTTAAAGGCACTCATGGAAGTCCGCGGAAACACAAGAGTTACTAACGAGACACCTGAAGAAACCTATGACGTTTTAACAAAATACGGTCAGGAACTTGTATCTCTTGCGAGAAACAACAAGCTTGATCCCGTTATCGGAAGAGATGCCGAAATCAGAAATGTTATAAGAATTCTCTCGAGAAAAACGAAAAATAACCCTGTTTTAATAGGTGAACCGGGCGTTGGTAAAACGGCTATTGCTGAGGGGCTTGCACAGAGAATTGTTGCGGGTGATGTTCCCGACAGCCTTAAAGACAGAAAGGTTTTTTCACTCGATCTGGGTGCACTTGTTGCGGGTGCTAAATACAGAGGAGAATTTGAAGAAAGGCTTAAAGCAGTCCTTTCTGAAATAAAGAAAAGCGAAGGCGGAATTATACTTTTCATAGACGAACTTCACACGATAGTGGGTGCGGGAAAAACAGACGGCGCTATGGATGCAGGCAACCTTTTAAAGCCTATGCTTGCGAGAGGTGAACTTCATTGCATAGGTGCTACAACGCTGAATGAATATCGTCAGTATATCGAAAAGGATGCGGCGCTTGAAAGAAGATTCCAGCCCGTTATCGTGTCTGAACCTACTGTTGAGGATACAATCTCAATTTTAAGAGGTCTTAAAGAAAGATATGAGGTATTCCACGGGGTTAAGATAAGTGACAACGCACTTATTGCTGCGGCTACTTTATCAGACAGATACATCACAGACAGATTTTTACCCGACAAGGCTATCGACCTTATCGACGAGGCTTGTGCTTTAATAAGAACAGAAATTGACTCTATGCCAACTGAACTCGATGAGATTTCGAGAAAGATAATTCAGCACGAAATTGAAGAAGCTGCGCTTAAAAAAGAAAGCGATAATCTTTCATTGGAACATCTTAACGAGGTAAGAAAAGAACTTTCGGAAATGAGAAGCGTTTTCAACGAAATGAAAGCAAGATGGGAAAACGAAAAGAGTGCTATTTCTAAGGTTCAGAAACTGAGGGAAGAAATCGAAAAGGTTAATGCTGATATGGCGAAAGCTGAAAGAGAATACGACCTTAACAAAGCGGCTGAACTCAAATACGGCAGACTTCCTGAACTGAGCAAACAACTTTCTGAAGAAGAAAAGATTGCTGAAAAGGCGAAGAGTGGAAATTCGCTTTTAAGAGATAAGGTTACTGATGAGGAAATCGCAAGAATTATCTGTCGTTGGACAGGCATTCCTGTTGCGAAGCTTATGGAGGGCGAAAGAGAAAAACTCTTATCGCTTGACAAGGTTCTTCACGAGAGAGTTATCGGTCAGGATGAGGCTGTTGAAAAAGTCAGCGAGGCGATACTTCGTTCGAGAGCAGGGATAAAGGATCCCGACAGACCGATAGGTTCGTTCCTTTTCTTAGGCCCTACGGGTGTCGGCAAGACGGAACTCGCGAAAGCACTTGCTGAAACGCTTTTTGACGATGAAAAGAACATTGTAAGAATAGATATGAGTGAATATATGGAGAAATACAGCGTGAGCAGACTTATAGGTGCACCTCCCGGATATGTAGGCTTTGAGGAAGGTGGACAACTGACTGAAGCTGTAAGAAGAAAACCCTATTCGGTTGTTCTTCTTGATGAGGTTGAAAAGGCTCATCCCGATGTTTTCAATATTCTTTTACAGGTTCTTGATGACGGAAGAATTACCGATTCGCAGGGAAGAACAGTTGATTTTAAAAATACTGTTATTATCCTTACATCAAACCTCGGTTCGCATTATATCCTTGAAGGGATAGATGAAAACGGAGAGATAAATGACGATGCGAGAGATAGTGTTGACACACTTTTAAAACAGCAGTTCAGACCTGAATTCTTAAATCGTCTTGACGAGATAGTTTTCTATAAACCTCTTACAAAGAAAGAGATTTACAGCATTGTCGACCTTATGCTTTCTGACCTCGGTAAGCGTCTTAAAGACAAGCAGGTTTGTATTGAAGTCAGCGAAAATGCGAAAGAATATATCGTTGAAGAGGGTTATGATGCAAACTATGGCGCAAGACCTTTAAGAAGATTTATTCAGAGAAAGGCTGAAACTTTAATAGCAAAGAAGCTTATCGCTGATGATGTTTCAGCGGGAACTGTCTTGAAACTCGATTTTGACGGAGAAAAGCTTTTTATAGAATAAAAAATTCCCGACAGAGATTTCTGTCGGGAATTTTATTTTCAGTAAGGAACATAACCTGTTTCTTCGATGATTTTCTTTCCCTCATCGGAGAGGAGAAAATCTATAACTTTTTTGACATTTTCGTTATCGTTGTCTTTTCTGTAAACTGCGTAAAAATCGGCTACAACGGGATAGTTTCCGTTTGAGATATTTTCTTTATCGGGATAAATGCCATTTACGGAAAGAATTTTTATTCCGCCGTTTTCTGCGACGTCTTCGACATAAAATCTGAAAGAAAATCCTATTGAACGTCCTAAAAATCCTAAGGGGTTTGATTTCATTTCCGTTCCCTTCATAAAGGCTTTCATTGTTGATTGGCTACCGCTGTTTTCGAGACGTTTTGTCGGGTTTATGGGTAAGAATTCTCCGCCGACATCTGACCAGTTTGTTATTTCGCCTGAATAGATTTTTCGTATTTCATCTACCGAAAGATCAGAAACGGGATTTTCTTTATTGACTATAAAAACAAAGGCTTCTTTTCCTATGGGGACAAGTTCGAGTTCGACGCCTTTTTCTTTCGCATATGCCATCTGGCTTTCAGAGGGGTGTGCTGTTAAGAAAATATCTGTGTCGCCATCGACAACGGCTGTGAAACCACGGATTGTATTTTTCATCTGAACGGAACTTTCGGGGGAAAATTCGCCATCAGAAAAAGAAACCGAATTTTCGGGATAAATAGAATACGCTACCGCCGAATAGATGGGGTAGAGTGCTTCGGAACCATCGAGAACGGGGATATTTTCTGTTATTTCAAGGTCGGAATCTATCCTTACAATCTCTGAATTTTCATCAAAGGGAAGATATTTTTCGACTGAGATTGTTTTTGGTTCTGAGGGGGAAAGTTCCTTTGCGGGAAGGCAGGGCTTTGTAAACAGAGTGAAAACAAGCAGATTGAATGAAATAAAAAATGCTGAAATCCCTGCTATAAGAAGAAGCTGAAAAATAAGTTTTTTCTTATTCATAGGCTACCTCCCGTTTGAGATGAAGGTTGTTACCGAACATTCGCCATAAAGAAGAATTGTTATGACAACAAGGGCGATTGTTGCGATAATGCCTATGGAAACGAGGGCGATTATTATTTTAAGAAAAAGTTTATCATCCATAAGCTCACCTTACATATACATTATAGCCGACATCATAAGTATAGAAATCGCTATGATTGCCGCAACGACAAGACCTACGACTGTTCCTGTTATTATAATGGCGATTTTGAGTTTCTTTCTTTTTGCCTCGTCGCCTTTTGCTTTGCAGAAGAGAACTATCTCAACTATAAGAAGCGGAAGGGGAAGTATAACTATAATTATAAAAAGAATTGTAAGAATTATTGAAGAAAGCATTTTTATTCCTCCTTATATAAACATAAAAGGCACAATACTAAGTACTGTGCCTTTATGGTGCAGGAGATGGGACTTGAACCCACACAAGATTGCTCTCACAAGCACCTCAAGCTTGCGCGTCTGCCTATTCCGCCACCCCTGCGTTTTATAAGCCGTCATTCCCGACGGCTTTATCATTATATCACTCTTTTTTATACTTGTCAATACCTTTTTACAATTTTTTTTATTTTTTTATGTTTTTTAATTTTTTTCTTATATCAAAGCGTTCACGAAGGTCGGAAAGAACGATATTATATTCGTGTGAACGCATTCTAGGAAAGGCACGGAGCACACGCTTCTGCCATACTGTTGTCTTTTCAGAAAGACGATCGTATTTTGCTTTAAGTTCTAAAACTTCATCGGAAAGGTTTTCGCCTATGGCATCTGACGCCATACGGAATCTTCTTCTGAGTTCATCGAGTTTCTGAAGTCGGTTATTAAGATTTATGATAACAGCTATGGAAAGACCAAGGTCAACCATGATGAGAATGAAAATGCACCACGCTATCGGTAATCCTATCTTAACAGGAACGAAATCAACGAATTTTTCAAGTGCGGGGTGAACGACATTCATAACAAGAACGCAGGCTATTCCCCACAAGAGAGAGTTTTTAAGGCATATATAGCCTTTGAGGTTGAATTTTTCGTGTGAATAATCCCACCAGGTGTTATGAAAGATTTTTTCTAAAGAAAATCCTATCAAAAATTCCCAGGAAGTTGTGAGAATTACGGAACCCACGAACAAAAGAACGGCGTTTTCTACAAGAGGGGTTAAAGCGATAAGGACAAAGACCATTCCGAACCCATAGATCGGGCATATGGGGCCGTTTAAAAATCCTCTGTTATCGAAATAACCTGTTTCTAAGGTCATATATATAGTTTCGACAAACCAGCCTATTACCGAATAGATTGCGAAGAAACAGAACATCTCATAGACAGACCAGTCTGTTCCTAAAAAAGAAATTGTATCCATTTTTTTCTCCTTAAGAAAATATGTTACTGAAATAAATTATATCAATATTCTCTCTTTCAGTCAATATCGGGTTGAAAAAAAGCTCCGGTTATGGTAAAATAATTTCTGTTAGCAATTATATGTAAGAGGAGATACTCTTTATGAGAATGAGAATAAAACCCTGGGCAAGACCCGAACTTGCTGTATGTGATTTCTGTGTTCAGGAACCCAAAGAAAACAAAGGAAAATGGCACGAATTTTTTGGAAACGGAAAGCCTTTAATGCTTGAACTCGGATGTGGAAAGGGTGGATTTATTTCAAAGCTTGCACCCGAAAACAGAGATACAAACTTTATAGCGATTGATGCTATCAGCGATATGTTAGGGCTTGCTAAAAGAAACATCGAAAGGGAATATGCCGAAAGAAATATTCCCATAGACAACGTTAAGGTTATGATATGTAATGTTGAAAGAATAGATGATGTTTTTTCACCCGAAGATGTTGTTGACAGAATATATATAAATTTCTGTAATCCCTGGCCTAAGGCAAAACATCACAAGCATCGTCTGACACATACAAGACAGCTTGAAAAATACAAGAACTTTTTAAAAGACGGCGGAGAGATCCGTTTTAAAACAGACAGCGATATGCTTTTTAAAGCATCGGTAAGATATTTTGAAGAAGCAGGTTTTGAGATAACCTATATCACTGAGGATTTACATAATTCGGGGTTTGAAGGAAACATCGAAACCGAACACGAAAAGATGTTCACCGCAGAGGGAATAACAACAAAATTTCTTATTGCAAAACACAATAAAAAGTAAATAGTTTACGAAAATCCCCACTGTCATAAGGCAGTGGGGATATTCATTATGATATGGAGAAAGATAAGATTAAATGCGGAGATTACGCCGTCTGATTGGGGTTTTACAGACGGAGTCTGCAGTTTAGAGGGGATGTTGTCAAGGGGGGACAACTTTAACTGCTTCCGTTTAATCCTTGTACATAAGTACAATACAAAGTATAACCTTGTAATGTGATAGTTTTGTGAAACTATAAAGAAAAAAAGACGAAATTACAAAATTATCTCAAACCAGAAGGTACTTCCTTTTCCGATTTCGGACTGAACGCCGAAGGGGAAGGAATGGTGGCGGAGAATTCCTTTTACGATGGCAAGACCGAGGCCTGTTCCTATTATATCACGGCCTGATTTTTCGGAACGATAGTAGCGGTCGAAAATAAGAGGGAGAAGTTCGGGTGGAATACCCTCACCCTTGTCGGTTATTTCTATTCTTACGCTTTTTTTCGAGTTTATCTGTTTTATTGTTATCTCTCTGCCGTCACCCGAATAGTTTATTGCGTTATTGATGAGGTTATAGATAACCTGTTCGATTTTTATTTCATCGGCTCTGATGATTACGGGATCGTCTTTTATAAGGGTGAAATTATAGCCTTTCTGTTCTTTGAAAAGGGTGTAACGCTGTAAGATGTTATCGAGTTTTTCAGAAATATCAAACTCTGAAATATTAAGCGAGGCGTTTCCGCTTTCTATCCTGGAAAGGTCTAAAATATCGTTTACGAGGGCTGAAAGACGATCACTTTCGTCGATTATAATGCCGAGATGTTCCTCTCTCTTCTGAGGGTTTTCGCCCGAAAGGTCTCTTATCATTTCGGCATAGGCTTTTACCATTGTAAGAGGGGTTCGAAGGTCGTGAGAGATATTCGCCATAAGGTCACGCCTTAAATTATCGACCTTTGAAATCTCTGTTGAAGCAAAGTTTAAAGCAGAGGCTAACTTTTCGGATTCATAATATCCTGTTCCGTCGAAATGGACATTATAATCGCCCTCGGCCAAGAATTTCGCGGATTTTGTTATGTTATCTATGGGGCGGGAAATATGCTTTGCCATAAAGAACGAAAGGATAAGTCCTATTATGAGAAGAATTATTGTCATAAGGAAGAGATGTTTTTCGAGGATTGAAATGGTTGAACCCAAGGGGTCAAGAGAAGTGTTTAAAAAGAGAAAGCCTACGGGTTCTTCTTTTGTTCCTATAAGTCTTCCGTAAAGAAGGGTTGTTGTATTGAAACGTTCGTTTTTGACAACTACCTGAATGATGTTATCATCGCTTTGCATTATCATTTCTCGGTAGGTTCTCATTGTTTCATCGTTATGAGGAGAGATAGCACCGCTTCCTGCTAAAATGTCGATGGAATAGAAATCGTTTCCGAAGAAATCGGTTATCTTTATGCACATATTATTGTCATAGGCTGTTCTGTCGAAAATTTCTCTGTAATTTTCTGCGGTTATCTGTGAGGACACAATTTTTCCTACACGTTTTATATCCTGAATTTTTAAATTCTGATATGTTACGGGAAGGATCACAAGCTGGAAAAACCACATAAGAACGATTACTACAAATATGAAAAGGACGAAATATGTCCAGATTGTATATCTTAAATTTTTAACGAGTTTAAGCTTTGATTTTTTTTCATCGTTATGCTTCAAATTTATACCCCATTCCACGAAGTGTTACTATAAATTTACGATATTCGCCAAGACTGTTGCGGAGCATTTTTATATGGGTGTCAACTGTTCTGTCATCGCCGAAGAAATCAAATCCCCATACGTTTTCGAGAAGTTTTTCACGGGAGAGTGCGATATTCTTGTTTTCGACAAGATAGAAGAGAAGATCATATTCCTTTGGGGTGAGAGAAATTTTTTCGCCGTCTACTATTACTTCTCTTCCTGTTATATTTACTTCAAGTCCTTCGAAGACATATTTTTCGATTTTTATTTCAGATGTTGCGAGGATACTTCTGTTTATTGCGATTTTTATTCTCGCCATAAGTTCCTTGGGAGAAAAGGGCTTTACCACATAATCGACAGCACCTATCTCAAAGCCGAAGAGTTTGTCATATTCCTCGCCCCTTGCTGAAAGCATAATAACGGGGGTAGGGTTTATCTTATTTATCTCCTTGCAGGCGGAAAAACCGTCAAGACGGGGCATCATAACGTCCATAACGATAAGGTCGAATTTTTCTTTACGGCATAAATCGACAGCAGACATACCGTCTTCTGCTTCGAAAACCTCGTAGCCCTCAAATTCGGCATATTCTCTTACTACATTGCGGATATTCTTTTCATCATCGCATATAAGTATCTTGCTCATAAAAATTCTCCTTAACGAAAGATTATTTTAGCATATTTTAGCATATTTTTGTGTTTGAATTGTGAAAAATCTGAAAATTTGAAAAGTTTCGGTCAATACTTTTATAAGGGTGGAAAATTTCTTGACATAATCTTTCACCGATTGTATAATTATCTTAACACAAAATCAATGGAGGATACAACTATGAAAAGAAAAATCGGTATTCTTACAAGTGGCGGGGATTGCCCCGGTTTAAACGCTACCATAAGAGCGGTTGCAAAGGGCTGTTATGAACAGTTCGGCGATAAGGTTGAAATTATCGGTATTGCTGACGGCTATGGTGGGCTTATAAGAAATGAAGCAAGAGTTATGGACAGAAGTGAGTTTTCGGGTATCCTCACAAGAGGCGGGACTATTCTCGGAACATCGAGAACTCCTTATAAAATGATGAGCGTTATCGAAGAAGATAATGTTGACAAAATCAAGAATATGAAGGAAACATACAAAAAGTTGGGTCTTGATTGTCTTCTTACTCTTGGCGGAAACGGAACACACAAAACCGCAAATCTTCTTTCGGGCGAGGGGCTTAATGTTATTGGTCTTCCCAAAACAATCGACAACGATTTATGGGGAACAGATGTTACTTTCGGTTATCACACAGCGGTTGACATAGCAACAGACGTTATTGACAGACTTCATACAACAGCTTGTTCTCACGGAAGAATTATGGTTGTTGAAATAATGGGAAACAAGGCAGGCTGGCTTGCACTCAGTTCGGGTATTGCGGGCGGTGCTGATGCGATTGTTCTTCCTGAATTCCCATATGATATTGATAAACTCATAGACGCTATGGAAAAGAGAGAAAAGCAGGGCAAGAATTTTTCTATCATCGCGGTTGCTGAAGGTTGTATCGACAAGGAAGAAGCAAAGATGAAGAAAAAAGAAAGAGCCGCCAAAAGAGCAGAAGAGGGAATAACTTCTGCGACAACGAGAATTGCTATGCAGATAGGAAAAGCAACAGGCATAGAAACACGTTGCTGCGTTCCCGGACATATGCTCAGAGGCGGAAGCCCATCGGCTTATGACAGAATACTCGCAACAAAGTTCGGCGGACACGCGGCACAACTTATCGCTGAAGAAAAGTTCGGAAGAACCGTTGCTCTTATCGACGGAAAGATAGGTTCTAATAAGCTTGAAGATATCGCAGGAAAGAAGAAACTTGTTACTCCTGATCATCAGCTTGTTACAACTGCTAAATCAATAGGAATATGTTTTGGTGACTAAATAAAGGCAAAATAAAAAACCGCTCTGATGAGCGGTTTTTTGTGTTTGGTAGTTCCGATTAGGTTTTCTCTTACTGGAGGAGTGAGAGAACGCCCTGAGGAAGTGAATTTGCCTGAGCGAGCATTGACTGAGATGCCTGTGAGAGGATCTGATTCTTTGTGAAAGTCATCATTTCCTTAGCCATATCAGTATCACGAATACGTGATTCTGAAGCCTGCATGTTTTCAGCTGATACGTCGAGGTTAGCGATCTTGTGTTCAAGTCTGTT
>JAGAJQ010000019.1 GCA_017828955.1 Oscillospiraceae bacterium | reverse complement strand
TACTGCTACCTCATCGACAGCAGAAACTTCTTCTGCAACAGCATTTTCTTCAACTGTTTCAGGAGTTTCTCCGTCGGGAGTAATGTTTGTCATTTCTTCCATTTTTTTCATCCTCCTAAGATATCAGAGCTTTTCTTACATACTCTTCGAGTTCATCAGAAGAAAGAGAAAGCTCATCTTTGGTTTTATAAAATACGGTATTACCGTTTTTTATCAATAAAATAGTGTCATATATACGCGATATTTCGTTAAAATCGTGACCTACGTAAATTATTGTTTTTCCGTTTTTCTTGAGTTTGTTTATCATTTCTAAAAGTTCATCGCGGTAGATTATGTCAATTGCTGCACAAGGTTCGTCAAATATAATTACAGAAGGATCCGAAACAAGAGCACACACTATAGAAACTCTTTTTTTCATACCCGTTGAAAGTTTTGATACTTTCTTATTTGCAATAGGTGTGAGGTTGAAAGGAAGTTTACTGAGATCGGGAATTTTGGTTTTGCTTACTGCCGCAAAGAATTTTACATTTTCTTTTACTGACAAATCTTCAAATAAAGCTATTCCTTGAGGAACATAACCTATTTTATCGCAGACTTCCACTTTTCCGCTTGATGCTTTTCTTGCACCTGCAATAATCGATAATAAAGTCGATTTACCGGAACCGTTAGGACCGGCGATTACAATGCATTTTCCACTTTCTGCATTAAGAGAAATATCGTTAAGTATCAGTGCTTTTCCGTAACGGAATGATATGTTATCAAGCTTTATCAAATAAACCACTCCTTTTTACAGAAAAATACAAATTCAATATACCATATTAAAGTGTTAATGTCAAGAAAAACTCTCCTGTACTTGATATATTGAAAAGAAATGTGTTATAATAATCAAAGATAGTTGAAAGAGAGTGGGGTGTTGATTTGCGTAATACATTTGTTATCATATCGATTGAATTTGCCTTTGTGGTAAGTTTGCTTTCTATGATAATTTCCAGCTCTTATGCTGATAGTCTCACGTTATCAACACCAGAATACAGTTATGACGAACTTGCTGTTGTCAGACAACTTTCTGATGAAGAAATCGAAATATTGTCAGAAGGATACAGAAAGCCTAAATCCCGTTTTGGAAAGATACAACTTGATGTTCCTGTCGTTAATCAGTATCCTGAACTTCCTAACGGGTGCGAAATAACTTCCGCAACGGCATATCTGAATTACATAGGTATTAAAGTTGATAAAATTGAACTTTGCGATAATTATCTTCCGAGAAGCATTCAGTTTACCTATTTCAACAATGGCAAGCAAAGAACGGGTCCTGATCCATATGAGACTTTTGTCGGTAACCCTAAAAAAACGGGATTTGGTTGTTATAATACAGTAATTGAAAAATCTTTGAATGATTTTTTTGATGACAGAGGATACAAATACGAAGCGATTATTCTTGAAGATCTTTGCGCAGAAGATCTTGAAGCACTTATCAGAGCGGGAATGCCTGTTCAGGTATGGGCGTCATCAAATATGGTTGCTTTGCAATATATTGACTCTAACAAATGGATTTTAGAAACAACAGGAGAAGAATTCTGTTGGCCGAAAAATTCGCATTCGCTTGTTCTTTGCGGATATGACAGTGAAAGGTTTTATTTTTCTGATCCTAATAACAAGATGAAGATTGTTTCTTATCGTAAGAAGGATTTTCTTGAACGTTGGGAACAACTCGGAAAACAGTCAATTGTCATAAAAATAAACGACAAAATATATGAAAAATATTGAAAAACCCTATTGACAACCATATAATACTATGGTAAAATAATTAAGCCGCGTATCGTAGGCTGTTGAAGTGGTATCGAGGATACCCGCCGCAGATAGCGAGTTTTAGAGAAAAGGCAGGTGCCACATAAATGTACGCAGTTATTGAAACAGGCGGAAAGCAGTATCAGGTAAATGAAGGCGATGTAATCTTCATCGAAAAGCTTGATGTTGAAGCTGACGCTGATGTAACCTTTGACAAGGTTGTTCTCGTTAACAACGATAGTGCTGTTACAGTAGGTAAGCCCTATGTATCAGGAGCAACAGTAAAGGCAAAGGCTCTCAAAAACGGTAAGGCTAAGAAAGTCGTTGTTTTCACTTACAAGCCTAAGAAGGGTGAAAAGAGAAAGCAGGGTCACAGACAGCCCTACACACAGGTTCGTATTGAATCAATCAATGCATAAGTAAGATTAACAACAAAGGCGTAATTCGCTTTGTACATCACATTTTCGGAGGTGTTTATCAATGGCACATAAGAAGGGTATGGGTTCGACCAAAAACGGTCGTGATTCTGAATCCAAGCGTCTCGGCGTAAAGAGAGCTGACGGTCAGTATGTTCTTGCTGGCAATATTCTCGTTCGTCAGAGAGGTACACATATTCATCCCGGTGAAAATGTCGGAATAGGCTCAGATGACACACTTTTCGCTATGGTAAGCGGTAAGGTTAAGTTTGAACGTCTCGGCAGAGATAGAAAAAAGGTTAGCGTATACGCTGACTAATTCATACGGTTATGAATTTAAGGGGTAGATTTTCTACCCCTTTTGCATTGTTTATTTTATTTTGAAGGAGGCGTTGAAATGTTTGCAGATAAGGCCAGAATTATTATTTCAGCAGGAAAAGGCGGAGATGGTGCGGTTTCTTTCCATCGTGAAAAATATGTTGCTTCAGGCGGCCCCGACGGCGGAGATGGCGGCATGGGCGGATTTGTTGTTTTCATACCCGATGATAACCTTTCAACCCTCATAGATTTTAAATATAAAAAGAAATATATTGCTAAAAACGGAGATAACGGAAGTTCCAGAAACTGCACAGGCAGAAACGCAGAAGACCTTATTGTCCGTGTGCCCAGAGGAACACTTATAAAAGATGCCAATACAGGCAGAATTATGGCGGATATTTCTACTGATGAACCTAAAATCCTTGCAAAAGGCGGAAAAGGCGGAAAAGGTAACGCAAGATTTGCAACACCTACAAGACAGATTCCGCGATTTGCAAAACCAGGGTTCCCGGGTGAAAAATTCGAGGTTGAACTTGAACTCAAACTCCTTGCCGATGTAGGACTTGTAGGATTCCCTAATGTAGGAAAATCGAGCCT
>JAGAJQ010000018.1 GCA_017828955.1 Oscillospiraceae bacterium | reverse complement strand
TTCACCGAGTGCTGTTGAACCTGTTGCACAAGCTGTTGTGAATGAAAGGCATGGGCCCTTTGCGTTGAACTTGATTGCAATATTACCTGCACCCATATTTGAAATCATCTTTGTGATGAAATGAGGTGAAACTCTTGAAGGGCCTTTTGCGAGGTAGTTATCGTGTTCTGCTGTCATTGTATCAAATCCGCCGATACCCGAACCAAAGTAAACGCCGAAACGCTCGGGATCGATATTGCCTTCGATCTTTGATTCCCATACTGCCTGAGAAGCTGCTGCTATTGCGTATCTTACGAACATGTCGCTTCTTCTTACTTCTGATTTATCCATATAGGGTGAAGGGTCAAAATCCTTAACTTCACCTGCGAGCTTTGCCTTGAAATCTGTTGTGTCAAATTTTGTGATGAAATCAATTCCGTTCTTGCCGTTTACAAGGCTTTCCCAGAATGTCTTGACATCGTTACCTACGGGAGATACTACTCCAAGTCCTGTTACTGCTACTCTTCTCATAATTTCCTCCTGTTATATAGCGAGTCCGCCGTCTATGCGGATAACTTCGCCTGTGATGTAATCTGCGTTACTGCTTGCAAGAAATACTGCAAGTGATGCAACTTCTTCGGGGTTTCCTGCTCTTTTAAGCGGGATTGATGAAAGGTATTTGTCTTCAAGGGATTCTGTCATATCTGTTGTGATGAATCCTGGAGCGATCGCGTTACAGTTTATTCCTCTTGAAGCAAGTTCTCTTGCTGTTGTTTTTGTAAGCGCTATAAGGCCTGCCTTTGATGCGGCATAGTTTGCCTGACCTGCTGTTCCTATAAGTGCTGAAACGGATGAGATATTGATTATCTTTCCTGCTTTTTTCTTGATAAGGTTTCTAGCACATGCCTTGATCATATTGAATGCGCCTTTAAGGTTGGTATCGATTACAGCGTCGAAATCTTCTTCGCTCATTGAGATAAGAAGATTATCCTTTGTGATACCTGCGTTGTTTACGAGAATGTCAACTCCGCCGAAATCTTCTATAATCTTTGCAACTGTATCTGCGCATTCCTTTGTTACTGCAACGTCACAAGCGTAACAATTTGCTTTTACTTTATACTCTTCTGTGATTTTGGCACAGAGAGTTTCAGCCTTTTCCTTACTGCCTCTGTAAATAACTGCAACATCAGCACCGTTTTTAGCCATAGCCTCAGCAACTGCCGCGCCTATTCCTCTTGAACCGCCTGTTACAACGGCAACTTTTCCGTTAAGCATTCTCTTTCACCGCCTTTACGGTTTCTTCGAGTGTTTCAGCTGAATCAACATTATAAATCTTGACATCTGCTGAAATTTTCTTTATAAGGCCACTGAGTGTCTTTCCTGCGCCGACTTCGATGAATGTATCAAAGCCGTCTGCTATCATATTGTTTATTGTATCTTCCCACTTTACAGGGCTGCACATCTGCTGAGAAAGTGTTGAAAGAACATCTCCCTCATAAGCCTTTGCTGTGGGGTTTGAATATACGGGGATTTCGGGAAGCTTGATGTCAAATCCATTAAGATATTCATTGAATTTATCTGAAGCATCTTTCATAAAGGGCGAATGGAACGCACCGCTTGTTGCAAGAGGAACGCATCTTCCCTTATTGGCTGAAACTTCTTCTGAGAATTTATCAATACTGCTTTTAAGTCCTGAAACGACTGTCTGCTTAGGGCAGTTATAGTTTACAGCGTAGAGTTTTTCATATTTTGAAGCAAGGTTTATAACATCTTCTCTTTCAAGTTTTAAAACCGCACACATAGCAGTTTCTTCGCCTGTTGAAGAGTTGCCCATAAGCTTTCCTCTTTCGCATACAATCTTGAAGCCGTCTTCATAAGAATAAGCCTTACCGTAAGCGAGTGCTGCGATTTCACCGAGTGAGAAACCTGCAACAGCATCTGCCTTTATACCCTTTTCGTCGAGTGCAAGTGCTGATGCAAGGTCAACGAGGAAAAGGCAAGGCTGAGTGTTTTCTGTCATCTTGAGTTCTTCTGCTGTGCCCTCAAAAGACTGCTTCATTGTTCCGTTTCTGATTTCTTCTGCCATATCGTAAAGATTCTTTGCGGCAGCTGATGTTTCGTAGAGCGACTTGCCCATTCCACTGTACTGCGCTCCCTGTCCTGCGAATACAAATGCTATCTTACCCATTCTGCGCCTCCTTTGAGAAGTGTTTCTGCTTCTTCAAAAATTTCCTTTATTATTTCAGCACAAGTCTGTTCCTTGTTTACAAGACCTGCAATCTGTCCCGCAAGGAAACAGCCCTTCTTTTCATCACCGTTTACAGCAGCAGCGAGCGAACCTACTGCAAACTGTTCGAGATCATCATTTGAAATTGTTGTGTATTCAAGTTTTGCATATTCTCTTGAGAAAGGTGACTTTATGCTTCTTACAGGATGTCCGAGTCTTTTTCCTGTAACGATTGTAGAGGTATCTGATGCTTTAAGCACCTTTTCTTTATATACTCTGCTTATTGCACCGCATTCAGTAGCTACAAGGAATCTTGTTCCTATCTGAATACCCTGTGCGCCAAGCATAAACGCAGCAGCAGCACCTCTGCCGTCTGCAATACCGCCTGCGGCGATAACGGGAATTGAAACAGCGTCACATACCTGAGGAACGAGAGCCATTGTTGTGAGTTCGCCTACATGTCCGCCTGATTCGCAACCTTCGGCAACGACAGCGTCAGCACCTGCTCTTTCAAAAATCTTTGCAAAAGATGCCGATGCCGCAACGGGAATAACTTTTATTCCTGCCGCTTTCCACATATCCATATATCTTTCGGGATTACCTGCACCTGTTGTTACAACGGCAGGTTTCTTCTCTGCAATAAGTTTTGCGAGAGCCTCGATATTTTCCCCTCTGAGCATCACATTCACGCCTATGGGCTTGTCTGTGAGTTTTCTCGCGATATCAAGTTCTGCGCCTACCTGATTTACATCTCCGCTTGCGGCAGAAACTATACCAAGTCCGCCTGCTTCAGAAACAGCAGCGGCAAGTGCGCCGTCTGATATACGAGCCATTCCCCCCTGAAAAATAGGATACTTTATGCCTATCTGTTCACAAATTGACGATTTTATCATATCCCGTTACTTCCTTTCAGTTTATATATATAACAGCCTTAAATGACTATTTTTAGCTAAAATTCTGATTTTCGACCGATAAATCCGCACAAAGCCCGAAATGGCCTTGTGCGGTGATTTTTTTATCTTAGCCGAGCTTTGCGCCGAGGTAATCAGCAAGTTCCTTAACTGACTTGCCAGCTTCTTCAGCCTTAACTTCTACGCCGAATTCGTCTTCAAGTTCCATCATGATTTCAACAGCGTCGAGAGAGTCTACACCGAGATCTTCGAATGTTGTTGTTTCTGTGATTTCGCTTTCGTCCATTTCGAGATGAGCTGCGATTACCTTGATAATTCTTTCTGTCATTTTGGGTTCCTCCTAAAAATTATTTTGACCATTTTATAATGCACGCCGAAGATGATAAACCTCCGCCGAATGCACACATAGCTATTATATCGCCTTCTTTGAGTTTTCCTTCTCTTACGAGGTCGTCAAGAGCAATAGGAACACTTGCAGACGATGTGTTGCCGTATTTGTCAATATCGACAACGAATTTTTCCATAGGGAGTTTGAGTCGCTTTGAAGCATAAGAGATAATTCTTGTGTTTGCCTGATGCGGAACGACATAATCGATATCTGAAATTTCAATTCCTGCTTTTTCAGCAACTCCCTTTATGTCGTCAACAATTTTTCTAACGGCAAAGTTGAATGTTTCAGAGCCGTTCATAAATACTTTTGTATCGGCATATTCGTTTTCATAGAAAGGTGAATTCTTTGTGCATGAAGGAATGAATAAAACTTCTTCATCGCCCTTTGTAAAGAGGTTTGATGCAAGATAGCCATCACCTTCGGTAACAACCGCAGCGCCCGCACCGTCACCAAAGATAACGCATGTTGAACGGTCTGTCCAGTCGATAATCTTACTCATTCTTTCTGTTGCTATAACGAGAACTTTCTTGTATCCCTGTCCTCTTGAAATAAATGCATCCGCTGTGTCGAGTGCAAACATAAATCCACTGCAAGCCGACTGCATATCGAAAGCGGGACAAGTAGCACCGATTTCTTTCTGTATTATAGCAGCTGTTGTAGGACAAAGTGTTTCTCCTGTAATTGTTGAAACTATAATAAGGTCAAGTTCTTCTGCTGAAATGCCTGCTGATTCGAGTGCTTTCTTTGCAGCCTTAACTCCGAAATCGGCAGCAGTTTCGTTTACCGAAACTCTTCTTTCCTTGACTCCTACTCTCTGAACAATCCATTCATCTGATGTTTCGACCATTGTTGAAAGGTCATCGTTTGTAACGATTTTTTCGGGAACATAAGCACCCGTACCAATTATCTTCATCTTTTAAACCTCACTTCTGTGTATCCTGCTCAAATAAACATTGTTAATTTACTAACATCGGCATTAAGCAGACAACTGTTAAGTATTTTAACACTTTTTTTGTATAATGTCAACAAAAAACAGCTCCTGATTTTATTATTTGAACTTAATGTCAGTTAATTCATATTTTAACCATATTCAATTTGTGTAGGATAAATAAATTGCCGTATGACAAAAATCATACGGCAATTTCTGTTAGTTCTGATAGAACTTATTTTCCTGATATTTGGGTTCACAGGTAAGGTTTATTCCTAACTTCTTGAACACATTTTCATCTATATGAGAAAGAATAACACTCGAATGAACTTCGCAGCCCGAAAGGTTATGAAGTTCGTTCATAGCCTTCTGAACAGTAGGATTTGTTACCGCACAAATCGAGAGCGCTATAAGAACTTCGTCTGTATGAAGTCTCGGATTGCGGTTTCCTAAATGCTCTGTTTTGAGTTTCTGAATGGGTTCAATAACTTCGGGTGAGATGAGAAGTGCATCATCGGGAATACCCGCAAGTTTTTTAAGAGCGTTTATCAGCATAGCAGATGACGCACCTAAAAGCTCTGATGTTTTTCCTGTTATGATTTCTCCGTCGGGGAACTCAATAGCAGCGGCAGGTTCGCCTGTTGCTTCGGCTTTTGAAAGAGCTGCCGCAACGACTTTTCTGTTTTCTGTCGTAATCTCAACCTTGTTCATCAAAAGTTCGAGCTTATAGATTTCTTCTTTCGATTCTCTGCCCTGACGATCATTGCAAAGTGCCTGATAATATCTTCTTATAATTTCCTGATTAGAAGCGTCACATACCACAGCATCGTCAACAATGCAGTTTCCCGCCATATTAACGCCCATATCTGTAGGTGATTTATATGGTGACTCTCCGAAAATTCTCTCGAACATAGCGTTGAGAACGGGGAAAATTTCAACATCGCGATTGTAGTTTACAGCCTTTACGCCATAAGCGTCGAGATGGAACGGGTCAATCATATTGACGTCGTTAAGATCAGCTGTTGCCGCTTCATAAGCAATATTTACGGGGTGTTTCAAAGGAATATTCCATATAGGGAATGTTTCAAACTTTGCATATCCCGCAACATCGCCCCTCTGATGATCTTTATAAAGCTGAGAAAGGCAGGTTGCCATTTTTCCGCTTCCAGGGCCCGGGCCTGTAATAATAACGAGTTTTCTTGAAGTTTCTATGTAGTCGTTTCTTCCGAAACCTTCTTCGCTGAGTATCTGCTGAAGGTTTGAAGGATATCCTTCAATATGATGATGTTTATATACCTTTACGCCTATTCTTTCAAGACGGTCTGCGAAATGGTTGGCTGTCTGCTGTCCCGCATACTGAGTGAGAACAACACTTCCGACATAAAGTCCTACACCTCTGAAAGCGGCGATAAGTCTTAAAACGTCGGTGTCATAGGTTATACCTAAATCTCCTCTGATTTTGTTCTTTTCAATATCACTTGAATTTATCGCAATAACAACTTCGGCATCGTCTTTAAGCTGTAAAAGCATCTGTAATTTACTGTCAGGTTTGAAACCGGGAAGAACTCTCGAGGCATGGTAGTCGTCAAAGAGCTTTCCGCCGAATTCAAGATAGAGTTTTCCGCCGAATTTCGCTATTCTTTCTCTGATGTGTTCAGATTGAAGTTTAAGGTATTTATCGTTGTCAAATCCGACCCTTTTCATAAAAATCCTCCATACCAAATAGAAATATAAACCAAAGAATATTATACCACCCGACAAAAATAATGTCAACCGAATTTGACTATTGCAAAAGCATTTTTACTGTGATATAATTGTAGAAATGATACCTTTATTATATATAGGGAAAAGAGGTTTTGAAGGTGAACATAAAAATCACTGCCGACAGCACATGTGACCTCAGTCTTGAAATAATTGAAAGATACAACATTGATATACTTCCTCTTTATGTAGTTGAGGATGAAAAATCTTTAAGAGATGGTATTGATGTTTCTCCTGAAGATATTTTTGACTTTGTTGAAAAAACAGGCGGTTCGGTTTCTACATCAGCTGTAAACACAAACGACTATATAAACTATTTCACGAAAATTAAAAAGAATTGTGATGCAATAATCCACATAAACATAAGTTCTGAATTTTCAAGTTGTTATCAGAACGCTTTGCTTGCTGCAGAAACGGTTGAAGGCGTTTATCCCGTTGACAGCCGTAACCTTTCAACAGGAAGCGGGCATATTGTTGTCGAAGCTGCTAAGATGGCTGAAAACGGTGCTTCTCCCGAAGAGATAGTTTCTGCTTTGAAAGAACTTACCGAAAAAGTTGAGGCAAGTTTCTTTATAGAAAAACTTGATTACCTTCGCAGAGGCGGAAGATGTTCTGCTCTCACAGCACTTGGTGCAAACCTTCTTTCTCTCCATCCTTGTATTGAAGTCAAAGATGGAAAAATGGGTGTCGGAAAGAAATACAGAGGCAATATGACAAAAGTTGCCGAACAGTATGTAAAAGACCGTCTTGAAGGCAGAACCGACATTCAGACAGACCTCATATTCGTTACCCATTCACCCAGCGATAAAGACCTCGTTGAATTTGTGAAGGCTGAAATTCCCAAATATATGAAATTCGATGAAATAATCGAAACAAGTGCGGGTTGCACAGTTTCATCACATTGTGGTCCCAATACAATAGGAATTCTTTTCAAGAGAAAATAAAGGAGTTGTTTTTGTGCCAAAGGCATTCAAAATTTTAATAGCAGGCGTGGCTGTTGCGATAGTTGCGGTAGTTGCGGTAATTCTCGTTTCAACAACATCATCAAAAAAACAGGCTGAAGAAATTATGGCTTCGGCTGTTACCTTAACAGAAAATAATTTCGACGCTGTTACATATTTTATGATAGCACAGCTTCCGCCAAAACCTGAAAGTGAATTCAGCTATGATGATTACCCCGAGGGAACTGTCCCTTGTGATACGTCTGTTTTTGCTGATTACAACGCACTTAAAACATTCATTGAGGGTACATATATCCCCGATGAAGCATCAAGAATTCTCGGAATGAAAGTCGGCGAAACACCCCGTTATTTCGAAGCAAACGGTAAACTCTGCAAGACAATCGCATCTCCTGATCTTACATACACAAAGGATTTTTCAGGATACACAGTGAAACTTGTTGACTATACAAAAAATACCGCTGATGTTACTGTTACAGTTACAGAAAACGGCAACAAATCCGAACTCCATCTTAAAATGCTTAAAAGCGAAGACGGAAGATGGTTCTTAGAAAAGATGGTATACTAATAAAAACAACTCGGTAACGTGCTCTTTTCGTTACCGAGTTTTTATTTTCTTAAAAAAGTTGTCCAAAAGTTGTCCAAGACATAAACAAAAAACCTCACAGACCGCTTGTCTGTGAGGTTTTGCTATGGTCGGAGTGACGGGACTTGAACCCACGGCCTCTACCACCCCCCGGTAGCGCGCTACCAATCTGCGCCACACCCCGATGCCTTTAGCATAGATATTATAACACAGATTTTTAGGGTTGTCAATAGTTTTTTTATTGTCATTTATCAACAATTATTTTTTATTATCAAAGTATTTTTTTGAGAAATTGTCCCGTATAGGATTTTTCACAATCCGCAATCTCCTCGGGAGTTCCGCAGATAAGTATTTCTCCACCCTTATCTCCGCCCTCGGGGCCTAAATCAATGAGATGATCCGAAGTTTTTATTATATCGAGATTATGTTCGATAAGAAGAACAGTATTTCCGCCATCGACAAGTCTTTGCAGAACCTCTGTCAGTTTATGAACATCTGCCGAATGAAGACCTGTTGTCGGTTCGTCGAGGATATAAATAGTCTTTCCTGTTGATCTTTTCGAAAGTTCGGTCGCAAGTTTGACTCTCTGTGCTTCACCGCCCGAAAGAGTTGTTGCAGGCTGACCTATCTTAATATATCCGAGACCTACTTCCTGCAGGGTTTTAAGTTTGCGTGAAATTTTAGGCATATTAGCAAAGAACTCAACACCCTCATCAACCGTCATTTCAAGAACATCATAGATAGATTTTCCTTTGTAATGAATATCGAGGGTTTCGCGGTTATATCTTTTCCCTTTACATACCTCGCAAGGAACATAGATGTCAGGTAAAAAGTGCATTTCGATTTCTATAATACCATCACCCTGACAAGCCTCACATCTTCCGCCTTTTACATTGAAAGAAAATCTTCCGCTTGTATAACCCTTCATCTTAGCGTCGTTTGTAGATGCAAAAAGTTCTCTTATATCAGTGAAAACTCCCGTATATGTCGCAGGGTTTGAACGCGGTGTTCTTCCTATGGGAGACTGATCGATATTTATTACCTTATCAAGATTTTCAATACCTTCAATCGAGTCAAACTTACCCGGTCTTATCTTCGCTCTGTTTAGTTTTGAAGCGAGATGTTTATAGATTATTTCGTTCACAAGAGATGATTTCCCTGAGCCCGAAACACCCGTTACACAAGTCATTGTTCCTAAAGGAATATGAACATTTATTTTTTTGAGGTTGTTTTCTTCACAACCATAAACGCTTAAAATATTTCCGTTTCCTTTTCTTCTTACAGCAGGAACGGGAATTTTTTTCTTGCCCGAAAGATACTGTCCCGTAAGTGAATTTTTGCAGGACATTATCTTTTTAATGTCTCCCGCACAAACAACCTCTCCACCGTGAACACCCGCCTTAGGGCCTATATCAACGATATAATCGGCAGAACGC
>JAGAJQ010000163.1 GCA_017828955.1 Oscillospiraceae bacterium | reverse complement strand
TTCGGTATACGCAAAGGGGTCTAAATATCTGAAAGAAATATCTTCAAGTTCTTCCTTTATTGCCCTGATACCAAGTCTGTGTGCTATAGGAGCATAGATGTTCATAGTTTCAAGAGCAGTAGCCCTCTGTTTTTCAGCGGGACGATAATAAAGAGTTCTCATATTATGCAGTCTGTCTGCAAGTTTTATAATGATAACTCTTATATCCTGAGACATAGCAAGAAGAATTTTTCTTACATTCTCAGCCTGCTGTTCTTCTTTTGTGAAAAGAGGAATTTTTCCGATTTTTGTAACACCGTCAACAAGTGTCGCACAATCGTCCCCGAAAAGTTTTCTTACATCATCGAGAGTAGCGTCGGTATCCTCAACAACATCGTGAAGCAGAGCAACGCATATCGTGTCGGTATCCATTCCGAGTTCGAGAAGGATATAGGCTACTGCTAAAGGATGAGTTATATAAGGTTCACCGGAGTCTCTCTTCTGACCTATATGATGACTTTCCGCAAACTTATACGCTTCGACAATTTTAGTGATGTCATACTGCTTGTCTCCGTCTATAATTTTAGTAAGCAGAAGGTCTATTGTGTGAATAATTTCTGTATTTGGCAAAATGGTTCACCTGTTTCATCAGACTGATTTGATTTTTTTCAGTGCCTCTGCACTTTCAAGGTCAACTTTTCTCTCTGTCTTGATAAGACTTACAATTTCCTTTGCATAATCTGTTTTCGCAAGAGAAAGTTCCTCGAAACAATCGAGAATAATCCTGAATTTGAAATAATTGAGTTTCTCCGAATATACTTCCGAGAAAAGAGCATCCATATTCTTTCCTCTTCCGAATTTTTCTGTATAGGTAAACAGAGCTGTATAAACCGCAACAAAATCATCTCTGTCGGGAACAATTATAGGTCTGAGTTCGGGAGATAATTTTTCTCCTAAACGATAAGTCTCATAATAATGTTTAGCGTTTATATATTTCTGCTGTGATAAACCGCTTTTTTTGTAATCCTTTATTGAATATTCTACGGTTTCTCTGCCATTCCATTCATTTATATCAAGAGAAAGCACAATGTCTATTCTGTCCCCTACAGCAAAAGGAAATTCATCGAGAAGAGTATTCCAGAGTTTTGTATAGAAAGATGCATTTTTATATGAAAGTTTCATCTTGAGATGTTTTTCCGAAAATAACTCTTTTTCTTCGATAACAACATCGGTCGCTAAAAACAATGGTTTGGGATTCCCCTCGCCGAAAGGTTCTAAAACCGAAAGACTTTTTATAGCAGGAATTGTAGTGTCTTCAACTTCAAGACGTTTATCAATCTCGATAACAGGCTTCGGCATAATGCTATAATTTTCTTTTGCGTAAAGGTTTACCCTTCTTATGAATTCATCTACCTTTTCTTCTTTGAGAGAAAATCCACAAGCACCCGTGTGTCCGCCGAATTTTTCGTAAAGATCCTCACAACTCGAAAGTGCTTCGAAAATAGAAAACCCCTGAACGCTTCTTGCAGAACCTCTTGCCATACCCTCCGAAACAGAAAGTATACAAGAAGGTTTTCCGTATTTGTCTGTAATCTTTGCCGCTGCGAGTCCTGAAACCCCGTGATGCCAGTTATTTCCGTAAAAAACGAGAACTCTGTCATTGAGTATTTCAGGATTGTTATTTATCTTTTCTTCTATTTCAGAAAGCACATCTGCTTCATATCGCTTTCTTTCAGAAACATATTCTATAATTTCCTTTGCGATTTCTGTTGCCTCGTCTTCATCTTCCGAAAGAAGAAGTTCCATCGCCTTTGTTGACGACGCTATTCTTCCTGCAACATTTATCTTAGGATTTATATTGAACGCAATCGAAGTTGAATTAAGCTTTTCGGGTGAAAGTTTAGCTTCTTTCATAAGCGCTATCAGACCACAGTTTTCTGTGTTTTTAAGATATTCAATCCCTCTTCTGACAATATACTTGTTTTCGCCGTTAAGCTTCATAACATCGGCTATTGTAGCAAGCGCCGCATATTCACCGAACTGTTCCAAAGCAACATCATAATCTCCGCCTTCCATAGCGGCGATGAGTTTAAGAACAACCCCCGCACCGCAGAGATTTTTATAAGGCGAATGACAATCGTTTCTATGAGGGTCAACAACAGCAACAGCATCAGGAAGTTCGTCCGAAGGCTGATGATGATCCGTTACAACAAGTGACATTCCGAGTTCTTTTATAAGTTCTGCCTCTTTAACAGATGCTATTCCGTTATCGACAGTTATGATAAGTTCTGTTCCGTCCTCTGCGATTTTTCTTATTCTGTCTTCGTTAAGGCCATATCCCTCTTCTCTTTCGGGGATATAGTATGTAACATCCGCACCCGTAAGCGAAAGATATGAATAAAGCATAAAAGTCGCCATTATTCCGTCGCAGTCATAATCTCCGTAAACACAGATTTTTTTGCCTTCATCAACAGATTCAAGTATGTATTCCGCCGCAGCCTGCATATCTCTTATGAGATAGGGCGATGAAAGTTCTTGTTCTTCTAAAAAATCCGCTATTTCATCAACAGAATTATATCCTCTTGCAACCAACACAGACGCCGCAGTTTTACTGAGATCGGTTCTTCTGACAATATCTGATATCACAGCCGCATCGGCTCCCCTGATAGACCACTGGTTCATAAGGCAAAATTCTCCTGAAAATTCATATTTCGTAAAAATAATTATACACAATATATTATACTACAAAATTAAAACGATTTCAAGAATATTTTATAAAACACCTACATTTATATTATATAGTACACTCTGAAAAGATATATAGTGAAATATAAAGTAAAAACGAGTTATTTAAAAACCTTTGCATTTTTTCAATCCGTTAAAAGCCGATAACATAGGTTTTAAACAAATTCAAGCAAAGTAGTACATTTCACAAAATAGCCGAATTTGAGCGAAAATCGTCTTAAATCGTCTTAAATCGACCTTGAAATTTAAATTTTACTGTGGTATTATACTAACATAGAGTTAAACAAAAGCTCTTGCATATGCAGAATTCGCAGAAAGGGGGAACTTATATGGATTGGATTTTCTGGATTATCGCTCTTGTAGTATTTATCGTTGCCGAACTTGCAACAGTTCAGTTTATTTCAATATGGTTTGCAATAGGTGCCATAGCTTCACTTATCTGTGCGGCATTCGGTGCTCCTTTATGGGTGCAACTCGTAGTGTTCTTAGCTGTCTCAGCGGTTTTGGTGATATGTACAAGGCCTTTTGTAAAGAAGTTCCAGAAGAAAATCGTCCCGACAAACGCTGACCTTGACATCGGCAGAACTTGTGTAGTCACAGAAGAAATCGACAACGCCAAAGGTCTTGGCAGAGCAAAGCTCGACGGTGTTTTCTGGGCAGCAAGATCAGAATCGGGCGAAATCATTCCCGAAGGAACAGTCGTTACTGTCAAGAGTATTGACGGTACAAAACTCATCGTCGGCTAACCGACAAAATAATAATTATTAAGGAGAAATCAGTTATGTGGATCATTTTACTTCTCATCCTCGGCGCAATCATATTCCTTATCTCAAGATTCAGAATCGTACCTCAGGCACAGGTTTTCGTTATTGAAAGACTCGGTGCATTCCATGCAGCATGGGGCACAGGTTTCCATGTTCTCGTTCCTTTCCTCGACAGAATCGCAAAGAAAGTTTCTATCAAGGAACAGGTTGTAGACTTCAAACCCCAGCCCGTTATCACAAAGGATAACGTTACAATGCAGATCGACACAGTAGTATTCTTCCAGGTTATGGACGCTAAGCAGTACACATACGGTGTTGAAAGACCTCTCGCCGCTATCGAAAACCTTACAGCTACAACACTCCGTAACATCATCGGTGAACTCGAACTCGACGCAACACTTACATCACGTGACATCATCAACACAAAAATCACAGCTATCCTCGATGAAGCAACAGATCGTTGGGGTATAAAGGTTAACCGTGTTGAACTTAAAAACATCATTCCTCCTCGTGAAATTCAGGATGCGATGGAAAAGCAGATGAAGGCAGAACGTGAACGTCGTGAAAAGATCCTTCAGGCTGAAGGTGATAAGAAATCACAGGTTCTCGTTGCAGAAGGTGAAAAGGAAGCTATGGTTCTTACAGCCGAAGCTCACAAGCAGGCTGAAATCCTCAAGGCTGAAGCTGAAAAGGAAGCTATGGTTCTTCGTGCAGACGCTATCCGTCAGCAGAAAATCCTCGAAGCACAGGGTGAAGCTGAATCTATCGCAATGGTACAGCAGGCTCTCGCTGACAGTATCGTAAAACTTAACAACGCTAACCCTAACCAGCAGGTTATCGCTCTCAAGAGCCTTGAAGCATTCGCTAAGGCAGCAGACGGTCAGGCTACAAAGATCATTATCCCTTCAGAAATTCAGGGTATCGCAGGTCTTGCAAGCTCAATCAAGGAAATCGCTGCTAAGTAACCGCGTGATCGCGGAGAACAGATCGTTTCGCGATTTGTTCTGAAAAATAAAAAGTGGCTCGGTAACGAAGAATTTCGTTAATGAAATCATTACTGAGCAACCGCACGATCACTCTTGTAAATATGTAAATATAATAAAAAGAGACGGTTCGATATGAACCGTCTTTTTTATTGCTTTTTTACTTAAGTGCTGCGAGTGCACGCTTACCGATATCGTTTCTGTAATGAACCTTATCGAATGTAATTGTCTTAGCACCCTTATAAGCGTTTCCTAGCGCTGTTTCAAGATCCTTACCTGTTGCAGTAACACCCAAAACTCTTCCGCCGTTTGTTGTGAAAACACCGTCAGAAAGCTTTGTGCCCGCGTGGTAAACGAAAACTCCTTCCGCCTGACCCTTATCGTCAAGACCCGAGATTTCCTTGCCCTTTTCATAGCTCTTGGGATATCCACCACTTGCGAGAATTACACAAGCACAACTTTCATCTTTCCACTTGATATCAAGTTCTGAAAGTCTTTCATCGTAGATAGCTTCAAAAATATCATAAAGGTCTGTATCAAGAAGAGGAAGAACAACCTGTGTTTCAGGGTCACCGAAACGGCAGTTGTATTCGATAACCTTAGGGCCATCGGGAGTAAGCATAAGTCCGAAATAAAGGCAACCTTTAAATGTTCTGCCCTCTGATTTCATAGCATTTATTGTAGGGATAAAAATCTTTTCCATACATTCCTTTGCTATGTCGTCTGTGTAATAAGGGTTAGGAGCAACAGTTCCCATTCCGCCTGTGTTTAAACCTTCATCGTTGTCAAGCGCACGCTTATGGTCCATAGAAGAAATCATAGGAACAACTGTCTTTCCGTCTGTAAACGAAAGAACTGAAACTTCGGGGCCTGTTAAGAATTCTTCGATAACAACATTAGAACCGCTTTCTCCGAAAATCTTATCCTGCATAATTGAGTTTACAGCATCAACAGCCTCAGCTTCGTTCATAGCGATAACAACACCCTTTCCGAGAGCGAGTCCGTCAGCCTTAACAACAACGGGGTATTTTCCCTGTTCCTTTATATATGCGATTGCTTTTTCAGAATCGTTGAATGTTTCATACATAGCTGTGGGAATGTTGTATTTCTTCATAAGATCCTTTGAAAAGACCTTACTTCCTTCGATAATAGCCGCCGCTTTATCAGGGCCGAATGTCTTGAACCCGTTTTCATTCATAACATCAACCATCCCGAGAACCAACGGGTCATCGGGTGCGACAACAACCATATCGGGTGTGAGTTTTTTAGCGAGTGAAAGAACACCGTCGATATCTGTTGCAGCTACATCAAAACACTCTGCATAGCAAGAAATTCCGCCGTTTCCGGGAGTACACCAGATTTTTTCCACCTTACTGCTTTCAGAAAGTTTCTTTACGATAGCGTGTTCTCTTCCGCCGCCACCTACTACTAAAATATTCATAAAATCATTCCTTAAAAAATTTTTAAAATGTAAATGTTGAAAGAACTGCGTCAAAATCGCCCTTATATGTATCGAAGTCGCCCTTGGGTGCTGTGCATGTAACAACATACTGATATTCTCCTACAAAGAACACATAAGCAGTTGATTTTGCATCATAAGCCCCACCTACAACGCTCTTAGGTGCTTCAATAGTCATAACAAAACACTGTTTTCCTGCAACAGTTGTAACCTTATCTCCGACATATGTAAAACCTACTTTTTCATACTGTTCTCTCATAGTTTCTGAGAAAAGCATCTTAATTGCAGCGTTTGAAAAATCAACGTTTGATGTATCTCCGACCTTTGTTGAAGCAACATTTATGATAACATTTCTGTTCTGACTATGGAAATAAATATAATCATTTGCTGCTTTAATCTGTTCTGCTGAAATGTTTATTTTATTCTGTCCTAACTTTTCAGCTTCTTTACTGATAGCGTCAATATAAGCGCTGATATCCATCCATTTCGCACTATCAATCTTGAATGAATATCCGTTGCCCTTTACTGTTGAAACTGCAGAAACCACAGCCTGTGTTGTAGCAGCAGTTGTTGTTTCAGCAACTGTTGTCGCAACAGTTGTAGCTGCTGTTGTCATTTCAGCTGTTGTATCCGCAGGAACGGTTGTTTCCTCGGGAGTTGTTGTTTCTTCGGGAACTGTTGTTTCCTCAGTTGCTTCTGTTTCATCAGGATTTTCTTCTGCTTCTTCTGTAACAACTTCTGTTTCTGCAGGAGTTGTTTCAAGTGTCTGCGGTTCTTCCTTCTTCGAACAAGCTGTAAATGACATAAGCATTATTGCTGCCAAAGAAACAATAAATATCTTCTTCATTTTCATTTCCTCTTTTCTGAATTAGTTAAATGTAATTGAATCCATAACTTCGTAAAAATCAGGCTTGTATTTATCGAAGTTTTCCTTTTCTGCTGTAAATGTAACTGCATACTGATGTGTTCCTTCATAGAAGATGCACATTTGTGCTCTCATATCAACAGTTCCTGTCATAATAGCGGGTGATTCAATAGTAATAACAAGACTGGGGTTGCCGTTGAATTTTTCCATTTCTGCCCCGACAAATGTCACACCTGACTGGGTAAGTTCTGTTTCAAGATTATTCGCAAGCATTCCTGCAATGATATTATCCGAAAGATCCATCTGGCTTGCAGCTTCTCCGACTTCCATTGATGCTATTGTAAGGTTAGCACCAGAAAGTGACTTGTAATAATAAGCAGCATCACAAGTTGCCTTCATTTTTTCTTCGAGAGCGATTGCCGCCTCGGGATTTTCTGACGTCATTTTTGAAAGTTCGAGATATCCCTTAACGTCAAGCCACTTAAGTTCATCAATCTTTATCCTGCATCCGTTTGTAGCAAACTCTTCGATTTTAGCATCACCCTGTGATGTTTCTTCAGGGGTTTCTTCTGTAACAACTTCTGTTTCTTCGGGAGTTGTTTCTTCCGTTGTAGTTTCTTCTTCTGCTATTCTTTCGGGAACTGTATCTTCGATATAGCTTTTGAAAGTTATTTCATCTTTAACTTCTTCTTTCTTCATACAAGCAGTAAACGACATAAGCATAACTGCCACTAAAGAAATCACCATTATTTTTTTCATTTTTCGTTCTCCTTAAAATACGACTTTAAGGGCGACAGAAAATGCCGCCCTTATTTTTGAAATTAGTGATGGAAAAGTCTCATTCCGTTGAACGCCATAGCAATGCCATACTTGTTGCAGGTTGCAATTACGTGGTCATCACGGATAGATCCGCCTGGTTCAACAATATATTCAACACCTGTCTTGTGTGCTCTTTCGATGTTGTCACCGAATGGGAAGAAAGCGTCTGAACCGAGTGAAACCTTGTCAAGCTTTGTGAGCCATTCCTTCTGTTCTTCCTTTGTGAAAACTTCAGGCTTAACCTTGAAGATTGTCTGCCATGTTCCTTCAGCAAGAACATCTTCGTATTCGTCAGAAATGTAAACGTCGATAGCGTTGTCTCTGTCGGGACGACCGATATTGTCAACAAACTGAAGACCTAAAACCTTGGGGTTCTGACGAAGCCACCAGTTGTTGGCCTTGTTACCTGCAAGTCTTGTGCAGTGAATTCTTGACTGCTGTCCTGCACCGATACCGATAGCCTGACCATCTCTTGCATAGCAAACGCTGTTTGACTGTGTGTATTTGAGTGTGATGAGAGCGATGATAAGGTCTCTCTTTGCTTCATCGGGAAGGTTCTTGTTTTCTGTTACCATATTTGCGAATGTGTCATCGCCGAATTTGATTTCGTTTCTTCCCTGTTCAAATGTAATACCGAAAACCTGCTTGTGTTCAATAGGATCGGGCTTGTAGTTTTCATCAATCTTGATAATGTTGTATGTGCCCTTTCTCTTTGACTTGAGAATTTCAAGTGCTTCGTCTGTGTATCCGGGAGCGATAACGCCGTCTGAAACTTCTCTCTTGAGCATAAGAGCTGTTTCCTTGTCGCAGATATCTGAAAGTGCTACAAAGTCACCATAAGATGACATTCTGTCAGCACCTCTTGCTCTTGCGTAAGCGCAAGCGAGGGGTGAGAGTTCGAGGTCATCAACAAAATAGATTTTCTTGAGTGTGTCTGAAAGGGGAACACCTACAGCAGCGCCTGCGGGTGAAACGTGCTTGAAAGATGTTGCAGCAGGAAGACCTGTCGCTTCTTTGAGTTCCTTAACAAGCTGCCAGCCGTTGAAAGCGTCCATAAAGTTAATGTAACCGGGCTTTCCGTTGAGAACTTCGATAGGAAGATCACAGTTTGCTGCAAAAATTTTTGCGGGTTTCTGGTTGGGGTTACAACCATATTTGAGTTCGAGTTCCTTGCTCATAATTCTTTCTCCTTTTCTATTAAACGTTTTTGTTTACTATTCTTGATTCTGCCTTACCTGTTTCAAGGTCAATATATCTTGTGAAGAGTGAAACCTTGTTTTCTTCGTTGAGGTTTTCCCATACGTAGTTTGTGAAAGCGTCAATATCCATATCAGGAACAGAAAGCTTCTTGGGTTCGCCTTCAAAACTTGGAAGAGGATTTCCTGCTGCTTTGTATGTATGGATAAATCTTGCTTCGCCTGCTTTGGGATTACTATAAGCGAATGTGTTTCTGATACAACAAGTATCGTCACCGTCATCACTCTTAAGAATTGACATAGCCATATTCATTCCACCGTTTTCAAGATGAATGATACCTGAAATTCTGGGTGTGAAATTTGGCTTGTCGTCTTCAAATTCTCTTGTTCTGAGTGACTGTTCAAAGGTAAGCTGCTTGTCCATACCTTCATAGATAGTGTCTGTCTGGTCACCGTTTGTAACGATAGTCTTGTTTCCAAGAACTCTTACAGGTGCGTAGATGATGAGATGTGGGTCAACCATCTTTGATTCATCGAAAGCCTGTGTTCTGATTCCGTCACCGTCTGTAACAAAAACTCTGTTACGGCTGTTTTCACTTCTTCCCATAATGAAGTAAGCGATAACTGCTTTCTTACCATCTGTTGATTTGCCGAGGATAATGCCTCTTCCGTGGTACTCAAGGCTCCCCAGTTCTTCTGCAATGTTTCTCATAGCAACTTTCCTTTCTTATTCCGAAACGACAGCAATGCCGTTTCTTATTTCTATTTTGTCATCACAGAAAAGCTTTACAGCATAAGGGAGTATCTTCCACTCAGCCTCTTCCATAATTCTTTTCTGTAAAGTTTCGGGTGTATCGCCGTTTTTAACTTCAACGGCTTTCTGGAGGATAATAGGTCCTCCGTCGCATTCTTCAGTTACAAAATGAACAGTAGCACCACTGAGCTTTACTCCTTTTGCGAGTGCTGCTTCGTGAACATGAAGTCCGTAAAAGCCTTTTCCGCAGAACGAGGGAATAAGTGCGGGGTGAACATTTATCATTTTATAAGGGAATGCGTTACATACCTGTTCATCAAGGATTGTCATAAATCCCGCGTAAACAACAAGGTCAGCATTTTCTGCTTTTAAAGTTTCTGCCATAGCCTTGCTGTAAGATGCTACATCGGGGTAATCCTTTCTTTTAAGAACGATAGTTTTTATACCATTGTTCTTCGCTCTTTCAAGAGCGTAAGCATCTTCTTTTGAGGAGATTACACAGGTGATTTTTCCGTTTCCTGTTTCCCCTCTTTTTTCAGCGTCGATAAGTGCCTGAAGGTTTGTCCCTCCGCCTGAAACGAGAACTGCAATATTTTTCATATCAGTTCACCTCAGTTGATAACAACGCCGTCATCGCCGTCAAAAAGTTCGCCTAAAACATAAGCTTCGTCACCTGCTGCTTCGATAGCCTTGATAGCCGCGTCAACATCATTTTTGTCAACAACAACTGTCATACCAACGCCCATATTAAATGTGTTGAACATATCTCTTTCGGGAATATTTCCGACCTTAGCGATAAGTTCGAAAATAGGCAGAACCTTAACATCTGCTCTGTTTATCTTAACTGAAAGTCCTTCGGGAAGTGCTCTCGGAATATTTTCGTAGAAACCGCCACCTGTGATGTGTGAGATTGACTTAACCTTAACTGCATCAAGAAGGCTCTTAACTGCCTTAACATAGATTCTTGTAGGAGTAAGAAGTGTTTCTCCGAGTGTAGCACCGAGTTCGTCATAGTATTTTGAGAGGTTTTCTTCGTTAACATCAAAAACCTTTCTTACAAGTGAGAAACCGTTTGAATGAACACCGCTTGACTTGATAGCAATCATAACATCCCCTGCCTTCTGGCTTTCGGGGTTAAGAATCTTAGGTCTGTCAACAACACCAACCGAGAAACCTGCAAGGTCGTATTCATCATCAGGCATAAGGCCAGGATGTTCTGCTGTTTCGCCACCGATTAAAGCACATTCAGCCTGAACACATCCTTCAGCAACGCCTGAAACGATTTCAGCAATCTTTTCGGGATAGTTCTTTCCACAGGCGATATAATCGAGGAAGAAAAGAGGGCTCGCTCCACAGCAGATAACATCGTTTACACACATAGCAACACAGTCAATACCAACTGTATCGTGCTTGTCCATAAGAAAAGCAATCTTTATCTTTGTTCCTACTCCGTCTGTTCCCGAAACGAGAACAGGGTCTTCCATATCCTTGCATCCGAGTGCGAATAATCCGCCGAATCCGCCGATACCCGACATAACGCCAGGTGTCTTTGTTCTTGCAACGTGCGCTTTCATAAGTTCAACTGATTTGTAACCCGCAGTAACGTCAACGCCTGCGTCCTTATAGCTGTCTGAAAAACTTTTCATATTATCTTTCCTTTCATTATTATCATAATGTTTTAAACTTATTTTTTGCCGTTCCAACAGTATGTGCAGAGTTTACAATCAGGAAGACCTATTGCCTTTATCGTTCCCTCAAGTGACTGATATTCGAGTGAGGTAAGTTTGAGTTTTTCGCATATTGCTCTTCTTAAATTCTTTCCTCTTTCCGTGTTTGTGTCACTATACTCTGCGATATATTTAGCACCCTCTTCTCCTTCAAACTCGTGGATTATCTGTCTTGCGATAAGTTCCATTTCCGAGTTACTTCTTGAGAAGTTAAGGAATTTACAGCCATACATAATAGGAGGACAAGCCGAACGCATATGAACTTCCTTAGCACCGTGTGCATAAAGGAACTCAACCGTTTCTCTGAGTTGTGTTCCTCTTACGATACTGTCATCAACGAAAAGAAGCTTCTTTCCTTCGATAAGTTCATGAACAGGAATGAGTTTCATTTTAGCAACATGGCTTCTCATCTTCTGACTCTGAGGCATAAAGCTTCGTGGCCAGGTAGGTGTGTATTTGATAAACGGTCTCGCAAAAGGAATACCACTCTTGTTTGCATATCCTATTGCGTGAGGAACACCCGAATCAGGAACACCACATACAAAGTCAACATCAGGTAATGTTCCGTTTCTGATGTCATTTTCAGCCATTATCTCGCCGTTTCTTGTTCTCATTGTTTCAACGGTAACACCTTCGTAAACTGCATTGGGGTATCCGTAATATGTCCATAAGAAAGAACATATCTGCATTTCATCTGTTCCTTCAGAAATTGTTTCAACGCCGTCAGCCTTGATTTTTACAATTTCGCCGGGGTTCATTTCCCTTTCGGTTTCGTAGCCTAGTTTCTGAAATGCAAACGATTCAAGCGAAACGCAGTATCCGTCATCTCTTTTTCCGATTACAATAGGAAGTCTTCCGTATTTATCTCTCGATGCTATCATATAACTTTTTGTTATGATAAGAAGCGAGAGTGTTCCGTCTATTCTTTCCTGAGCGTATTTGATACCCTCTTTGAAAGTAGGCTTCTGTGCAATAAGTGCACCTATAAGTGATGCGGAATTTATGTTTCCGCTACTCATTGTTTCAAAGTTAAGACATCCGTTTTCTAAAAGTTCCTTTGAAAGTTCTTCGGCATTGTTTATGATACCAATAGTACAGATAGCATAACTTCCGAATCTTGACCTTACAAGGATAGGCTGTGGGTCTGCGTCGCATATAGCGCCTATGCAGATATTACCCTCCATTCCTTCTACATCCTTCTCAAACTTTGTACGAAAAGGTGAGTTTTCAATGCTGTGAATACTTCTCTGAAAACCCTTGCTTTCGGAATAAGAGGTCATACCGCCTCTTTTAGTTCCGAGATGCGAATGATAGTCTGTTCCGAAAAATACATCTGTTACGCAGTCATTTTTTGAAACAGCACCAAAAAATCCGCCCATTTAATTTCAACTCCTCAAATATAAATCCTTACTCTTCCGTTAAATCTTCGTCGTAATTTCTCTGATATTTTTTTATATAGTTTCTGAGTCTGGTTTCAAGTTCTTCATTTCTTAAATCATAATGATAACTTCCCGCCGATTTATAAACCTCATATTCGGGGGTAATGCATACATCTTCCTCAGGTGAATAAACCCCATCGGGAGAGCGTTTTTCTATGTAGTAATTTTTCGTCCCGTCGGGAACGCCTCGCGAAGCACCATAAGCGTTTGCGATTATATTAAATTCCTCATCAGAGAAAACTTCCATCTTCATCTTTTCGCCTTTATAGGCATATAAGTAATAATCGTAATCATCAAGCGTTATATAGAATTTCTCCAAAAACTTCATATCACTTTCCTTACAGTAGATATACCCTCTGTATCTTAAAAGTCTTTTACCCGATGCATTTTTTACTTCATAGATATTCCTGAATTCGTCCTTGACTTTAGCTATCGGAACTTCATCCTCGCGGTATTCATAGAAATCATAACTCATTCTCTTATAGAAAACGCCGTCGAGATAGAACCCTCTCGCTTCATCTATTTCAGAATCTGTTACAGAAAGTTCGACGCCTGGGTTGATATACTCTTCAGGAGGAGTATTCCTCTCTACCGCAAAATCAGCCGCCGTAATACCTACACAAGCAACAGGTGCACCGACAACCGCAATCGATAAGGCAAGATAAATAATAAACGAAACTTTAAAAACTTTCTGATAGTCAAGCTTATTTACTTTTCTATGAATCCAGAATCCTAGAAAAATCATCGAGATGATAAAGAATACAACCGAAGCCCCGATTATTATAGCAGCAATTGCCCCTAAAAGACCAAGTGCAAAAACCGCGCCCATTCCGACATTTATCATTTTCTGTCTCCTGTTTTATTAAAGCTTGGCAACTTCTTCCTGGAGTTTCTTATCCTTTTCGATAACGCCCGCAACCATATCTTCTTTCATCTTGCGGAGCTTGTCTGCAATTTCGTTGTCTGAAAGTGCAAGCATCTGTGCCGCGAGTATTGCTGCGTTTCCTGCACCATTTATAGCAACTGTCGCAACGGGGATACCCTTAGGCATCTGAACTGTTGCAAGCAAAGCGTCCATTCCGTCAAGTCTTGATCCGCTTATAGGAATAGCGATTACAGGGAGAATTGTGTGTGCTGCTAAAACTCCACCTAAATGTGCAGCCATTCCTGCCGCCGCGATGATAGCACCAAATCCGTTCTTTTCAGCATTCTTTGAAAATTCAGCAGCCATATCGGGAGTTCTGTGTGCCGACATTACTCTCACTTCATAGGGAATACCGAGTTTTTTAAGTTCAACAACAGCGTCTTTAACAACAGGAAAATCGCTGTCACTTCCCATAATTATCGCAATCTTTTTCATACTTTTCTACCTCCGTATAAAAGCTTTGATGTGTTTTAAAAAATCAAAAATAGCTGCGAAAATCCATCCGCAGCTATTCATTTTACAAGGTTTGCTTATACTGGCGTGAATATGCACCTAACCCGTAACCGTAAAAGCAGTAAAGTTTCCCCATTACAGAATGCATATCATTCACCCCTTTTAAAGTCGTTATAAAAGCTATACCCCTATTTTACTATATTTCAAAACTAAAATCAACCATTTATAAAGCTCTGCATAAGAGTTGGTCCCTTTTCGACAAAAACCCCAGTTTCCCCTGCTGTTTTTTCGTTGAAAGTGTCCACTCCCTCAACTTCACCGTTCTTATGATAAATCATAAAAGGAACGGCGTCGTTTGTATGAGTTTTAAGACAAAGCGGTGTCGGGTGGTCGGGACAAATAAGAATCTTGAAATCTTCTCCTGTGCTTTCAAGATAAGAAAGAACGGGGTCTAAAATAAGTTTGTCTATAAGGCCTATTGATTTAACCTTATTCTGAACTTCATTTCTGTGTCCGCATTCGTCGGGTGCTTCAACGTGAACGTAAACAAGTTCGCTTCCGTTCTTGAATTCGTTAATAGCAGCATTCGCCTTGCCTTCAAAGTTAGTATCTATGTATCCTGTTGCTCCTTCAACCGAAACAACATTCATTTCAGAGAATTTGCCTATGCCTTTTAAAAGGTCAACCGCAGAAATCATTGAGCCTTTAACGCCGAATTTTTCCTTGAAAGGTTCTAAAGCCGCTCTCTTTCCCTCTCCCCAGAACCACATTGAGTTAGCGGGACGAAGACCCTTTTCT
>JAGAJQ010000017.1 GCA_017828955.1 Oscillospiraceae bacterium | reverse complement strand
TGTTTTCAATAATTGTAGCAATAGTACCTCTTGGCTGATTTTCAACAGAAACAGCCGCAACCTCAATCTTCTTCTTGAATTCCTTACCGCCGAGAATAAGGCTGAATACATAATTCTTATCACCATTCTTGATAATAGACTTGTATTCTTCTCTGTTCTTTTCGAATTCATCGGTTGGAAGACCTGTTGTAATATATGCCTTGACATATTCTGAAGCAGCAGATGAAAGACCCATAGCCGTCATAAAAAGAATTCTTTCATTAGTGTTATCCCTGCCTCTTGCAAGATTACGCTGAGCATACTCAGGTTCAACGTCAGCAACTCTTGGGCCCACGAGATAAAAATTATTTTCTTCCTTGAGAATAATTACTCTCTTGTCATCAGCATTATTGATTGCAAGTTCCTTTGCTCTTGATTCAGAAATCGGAGCAACAAGAGAATCAACCTGACCTGTTGCAATATCAGAGTAGTATTTTGTGTAACCGAATCCACGGTCAACACCAACGCATATTGTCTTTGGCTTCATAATCAAAAATCTCCTTTACTTTGCTATAAGTTCTATAAATCTTATATATAGATTATAGCATTTTTATTTTTTAAAATCAATATAAAAACGAAAAAAAATAAATTTTTTTCAATTTTTTTCGATAAAAAAGTTTTTTAAAATTACTTTTTTTCAAATTTTATTTCAATTTCTCCGTTTTTAATAATGATATTTGTATTAGATAATGGACTACCATCTTTCTTTTTAAGTCCCGAAATTACGCCAGTTTCGCCATTTTTCAGCAATTTTTTTACTTGATTATCAGTTAAAGTTTTGCCGCAAATTTTCTGAATTTTAAATTTACAATTTTTAAAATCAGAACAAGAATAAAACTTGCCAAATTTGCCATTAACAGCTCTTACATCGGAACCACATATTGGACATTTACCAAGAGAGTCTGCTGTATCATTTTTTGCAGAAACAGGAGCTTCACCTAATGTTTTTGTGGATGAAGATGAATTGAGCTGCTTACAAGAAAGATGATATAACTCAATGATTTCATTCATAAATTCCTTTACAGTCTTCTCCCCTTTTTCAACCTGATAAAGAGAATATTCAATATTTCCTGTGTATTCAGCAGATTTAAGCTCTTCTACAGGAAGAATTTCAATCAATTTTATAGCTAAATCTGTCGGATAAATGGTTTTTCCGTTTGTTGTGATATATCCGTTGTCCTTGAGTGTCTTGATAATACTCGGGCGGGTCGCATCTGTGCCAAGTCCTCTATTCTTCATAATTTCACGAGCATCTTCATCAGTAATTTTACGACCGCAATTCTCCATAAATGTAAGAATACTGCTCTTTGTATATCTCTGAGGAGGCTTATTTTCCTTCTCAAGAATAGTAAAATCAACCATTTCGACCTCTTCATTTATTTTAAGCACAGGAATTTTATCCGCTTTTACAGGCATATCGTAAACTTCACGCCAACCACGCTTAATTTCGTGTGTAACAGAAGTTTCAAAAGCATAATCCTCAACTTTTGTAATTGCGAACTGTCTTTCATCTATAGCAGCGGGAAAATTGACAGAAATAGCTCTTTTTACAACCATTTCATATACTTTTTTCTCATTTTCAGACAAAGAAGAAAGATTAGGAATATCAATTGTAGGAATAATTGCAGGGTGTCCTTCTACTTTTGAGTCATCAACTATTCTGGAATTTGAGATATTGAAGTTATGTGCTTTAGCAAGCGGATTGATTTTTGGAAGAAGCTTATACATAGCACCAAAATCAAGCCCGTCAGACTGTGTAATATATCTGGAAGATGTTCTTGGATATGTAGTATATCCGTGCTCATAAAGGACCTGAGCAGCATTAAGGGTTGCATCAGGGTCAATATTGTAGTATTTAGCCATATCAATACCCAGAGCGGTCTGAGAATACAGTGCAGGAGAATAAATATTCTTATTTTCCTCGTTATATTCGGCGATTTTACCTGTTTTTTTATTTTTTAAAATTTCAATAAGCGCTTCTGCTTCCTGTTTTGTTTCGAAGCTTTCGGTATATTCGCCTATATAGGTCTCCCCTGCCTTGTTTTTAAAAGTTATTGCAGGAACATAGAATGGCTTTTTCTGATAATTGCGATTAAGCAGTTCTACTCGCACAATTTCAGCAATTACCGCAGTCTGAACGCGTCCAACATTAAGAATTGTCTTTCCCTGAGATAAAGTCACTGTTGTTTTTGCTGTCATAAGAGCTCCCATAATCCAGTCAGACTGTCCCCTTGCAATGCCTGCGGAACCAAGATTATCATATTCTGATGCAGGCTTTAAGCTTTTAAAGGCGTTTGAAACACTTTCTGAGGTATGTGTAGAAGTCCAGAAACGATAAACAGGTTTTTTAGAGCCGATTTTATTATAAATCAACCTAAAAATACTTTCTCCTTCCCTGTCTCCATCCGTCGCATTAATAATTTTATCTACATCAGAACGCTTCATAAGCTTTGCGAGCGTATCAAAAAGATATTTTCTTGACTCATCAACCTTGTATGCAAACGGATCAGGAATAAAACTATCAGGAATAGACCTCCAATCCTTATATTCCTTGTTGTAGTCATATGCCTGATACAGTTTTACAAGGTGTCCCTCTGCAAAACCAATAATATACTTGTCGTTTTCGAGAAAACCCGCCTTTTTTACTGCTTTTTTAGCTTCTTCTTCATTCTTGTCGATATAATTTTTATCAATAATTTTTCCTGAAAGCTTAAAATCTCCAAGAACTTGACGGCCATTTGCAGCAATTTTAAGAGCTACACTCGGTTTTTCAGCAATAATAAGTGCTTTCATATCAAAAATCCTTTCATATCATACATAAAATTACGGCACTATTGTCAATCCCGGAAGTTTCATTTGCAATTTTTATAAAACTTTCGCAAATCTGAGCGGTATCTGATGACGCCTGTATCAAATAAACCATATCCTGCTCATTAAAAACATCGAAAATCCCGTTTGTCATAAGGATTATCATATCTCTGGGTGCCGCATAATTTGGTGGATATAACGTAACGTTATCATCATTCATTCCTAATGATTTAGTCAGAATATTACGCTGCGGATGATGTATCAATTGTTCATATGTAATTTGTTGCATATCGAACAATACCTGTGCTTCGGTTTCATCTCTTGTAAGTTGATAAAGCTGCCCTTGACGTAACATATACGCTCTGCTGTTGCCTATATGAGCAATTGTATAGCTATAATCATCAAAAAGAATAAAGGCAGTCAATGTAGTAGAAAAATTCTCAGAATAAAGCTCTGAACCTGAAGATTTAAGTGCCGAAAGCATTCTTCCTGCCGTGTAAGCCCCAAAATACACCATAGAAACAGCATTTTCACGACTTATAGAAGCAGAATTCATATCCAGATATCGAATTATTTCTTTCACGGTAACTTCCGATGCAAGCAAACCTTCTTTGTTTGCCCCCATTCCGTCTGCAACAAACATAATGTGAAGACCATTTGCCTCATAACAAGCAATAAAATCTTCGTTTATATCACGTTTTCCGGCATCACATAGCCCAAAATACTGAAAATTCATCATTTTTCCTCCTTTTATTTTATTGTAACTTTCTGCTTTTTTTAAAAAACAAAAACGCACAATGTTGTGCGTTTTTGCGTTGTTTACTTAGCAATTACGACTGTTTTTGCCATTTTATCGTGAAAGCCAAGATGCTTTTCTTTATCTGTCAGAATAGAAATCAATCCGGAACCTACCATCAAGACAGAAAGTGGTTTACCAATGATTTCACGAACAAAAAGTGCTCCTATACTCGGGTTACTTTCATCTGCCGCATTGATAATCGCAGTTTTTGCAACAATTTTGCCGATTGTTCTGCCTTTAAGAACGAAAGGAATAACCACAAAATAAGCTATATTGAAGAGGAAAATAAAGAAGATAATAGCAAGAAGTTTTGGCCAATATGCGAAAATTAAAGAGAAATAAGTTTCTCCCTTATAGGCAATATCATTTACTGCGGCCTGAAGCGTTTCCGCAATCAAGGAATTATAAAGAACATAAATAACTGCCGCCATAGCCGCAAAATCAATGATTCCGCCCTTTATTCTTGCATTTGAACTTGCATAATATTCCTTGCCATTAGCAATCGTTTTACCTCTGATAGCACTTGAACGGTATTCAAAATCATCTTCTCCGCCTGTATATTCTTCGCCCATAGGACCGTAACCCATTGTTTCCGGGGTTTCAGGCATCGGTTCGGGCTGAAAAAAAGACGGGTCATAATTATCCGATGGGGGAATAGGTTCTGGTTCAGGATAGGCATAGTTTTCGGTTGGAGCATACATCTCCGGGCAATCCTGAAGAGCTGACATATCAGGCATTTCGGGTTCTGTATATGCAGGAATCTGAGGAATATTGTTGTCAATATTTTTGCAGATTGTAAATTGGCTCATACAATCAGGACAACAGAAAGTTATAACAGGCTGAAGCTGAAGCGGTTCCGGAGCAGGATTAGCTTCAGTGGGAGGGGGGATAGTGCTGTAAATTTCTTGAGCAATTTTCTCTGCGGCTCCTATCGATAAACCGCATTCATTGCAAAATTTAGAACCTTCCGGAATTTCAGTTTTACAATTTGGACAATACATAAATCGACCACCTTTTTTTATTTTTTATGATTTTATTATA
>JAGAJQ010000016.1 GCA_017828955.1 Oscillospiraceae bacterium | reverse complement strand
GATGTTTTCGACCCCGATGGTTCTAAAACTATGGTTATAAAGGGCAGACATCTCATTCACGGTCTTCCTGAAACTGTAACGATAACAGATCTTGATATCAAAAAAGCGATAGAAGAACCTGTTCAGGAGATTATTGCCGCAATAAAGAGTGTTCTTGAAATTACTCCTCCCGAACTCGTCGGAGACATAAAGACCAATGGAATTTATCTCACAGGTGGAGGAGCTCTTCTTAAAGGGCTTGATAAACTCATCGAACAGGAAACTGGCGTTGAATGTCATGTCGCTGAAGACCCGATGCTTTGCGTTGCAATAGGAACGGGAAAAGCATTCAAAATGCTTGATAAACTTCTTGATGGATTTGAAAGTATCAAATTTTATAATGTCTGAATTTTTACCACTTCTGATTTTTCTTCGTCAGAAGTGGTGTTTTTCGAGATTTTTTCAATTCTCGCTTTGTGTCGTGTTATTTTTTCTATATTTGTATTAGAATTTCTCTTGAAGGGAGGACTTTTTTATGAATCAGCAGAAAATCGGAATGTTTATGAAATCGCTTCGAAAAGAAAAGGGGCTTACTCAAGAACAACTTGCTGAAGTTTTTAATGTTTCAAACAGAACGGTATCGCGTTGGGAAAATGGAAACAATATGCCCGATTTAGATCTTCTTATTGAAATATCAGATTTTTATGAAGTTGATTTAAGAGAAATTCTTGACGGCGAAAGGAGAAATGAAGAAATGGACAATGATATGAAAGAAACGGTTTTGAAAGCAGCAGAATACGCGACTGAAGATTGGGCGCTATATTATAAAAGGATGAAACGGATGATGATGATAGGTGTAATCGGTTTTGTTGTTTCAGGGGTGATTTCAAGAACTCCTGTTGTTGAAAATCAGATTGCAGGTAATATATCTGATTTTATTCTTGGTATGAGCTGTAGTTTTATGGTTTTTGGAATTATTATAACATCTGTTATCGAAAGAAAATCCTGTGCATTCAAAAAGCGTATGTTTTGTAAATTCAAGAAAAATATAACTGAAGAAAATGCGAATTGTCAAAAAATGAATGGAAGAGATGAATAGCTGTATGAAAAAACAAATGTTAATCAGAGTCTTAATGATTGTTGCGTGGATATTATGTTTAATCAGTCTTGCTGTTCATAATGACATAGTATTGATTAGTGCGGCTATACTAATGGCTATATGTATAATAATAAGTTTTGCAAAGAAACAATAACTTTCGGTTTTTTGTTGGGTTTCAAAATGATGATAAAAATATGTAAAAAATAAGGCTATCTGACTTTAAAATCAGATAGCCGTTTTTTAATCAAAAACTTTATCAAATTCGGATTTCACGGATTCTAAAATATCACTTTTCAAATCATAATAATCATCTGTTTTAACCCATACTTTAGATGTGATTGTTGTAATACCAGGAGTAAGTTCTGTTATTCTCACGAACACCTCACTATCTTTGAGCACAAGAGGGCTTTCGCTAATTATATTCTCAATTATTTCAATTGCTTTTTTATAATCGTGTTCATTTTTGATTTTGAAATCTATATCAAGTCTTCTTCTGTCTTTCTCAGTACAATTGATAGTTGTAGATGAGGACAAGGTACCATTAGGGATTCTGATTACTTTGTTATCAGTTGTTATGAATGTTGTTGATAGGATCGATATTTCATAAACGGTTCCCGAAACATCACAAGTTTCTATAAAATCCCCCTTTTTAAATGGTTTTGTAAAAAGAATTATAAATCCGCCAGCAACATTTGCAAGGCTGTCTTGTAATGAAAGCCCTATTGCAAGCCCAGCCGCACCTATAACGGCAACTATCGACGAAAGGTCAGCACCAAGAGTTGAAAGTGCTATAACGCATATAAGAACATAAAGCATTATCTGAACAAGCGTTTTGATAAACCCGTGTGCCGATTCGTCAAGTTTGCTTTTCTTAAGACCTTTTCCTACTATGGAAATTATAATTTTGGCAATTATGTATCCGATAAAAAATATTATAAGAGCAAAAATCAGAGTTGGAAGAAAACCCTTGAGTCTTTCTGAAAGAGTTTCTAAATATCCCGGAACATCAGAAGGGGAGATAGGCGATGTGTAAATTGTTGGAAACATAGTAATAAAACTCCTTTTTAAAAATTTTTATCACATTACAATTATACAGCAGTCAAAAAAAATCGTCAATATTTTTAAAAAATCTTGGATAAATAAGTTGCAATTATTTTCATTTTGAGTTATAATTATTTTAATGGTTGATTTTCGGAGGTTTGATTAAGTTATGTCTTTTAATTATGAATTAATAAGAAATATTGATTGGTTTAAATATATGAGCCTAAGCGATGCAGGTTCTAAAATTATTGTTGGATTTACAGTTGTATTTATAGGATTAATTCTTCTTGTAACATTCTTTTCAATTATGGGGTTGATTTTCAAAGCGGTATCAAAATCCTCTGCCCCAAAAGAAGAAAAGAAAAAAGCTAAAGCAGATAAAAAGAATTCTGAAAAGAAAGAAACTGTTGCTGAAAAGAAAGAAGAACCAGCTATACCACTGCCCGTTGTTGAGGATGGCATAAGTGATGAAATTGTAGCGGTTATCGCCGCTGCTATCGCCTCTATGTCTGATGGTGAAACAAGATACGCTGTTCGTTCGATTAAGAAAACTCGTAATGTTGGCGGAAGACCTGTCTGGGCTATGGCAGGTATCAGAGAAAATACATCTTCTTTCTGATTTGATAAAAAGGTAATATTTTTAAAGGAGTTATATATTTTATGTTACAGACTTTTCTTGACTCTATAGTGAGTCTTTGGGAAGCATCAGGTTTTGCTGCTCTTACTTGGAAACATTGCCTGATGCTCTGCATTTCGTTCGTTCTTATGTATCTTGCGATAAAGAAGGGGTTTGAACCATTACTTCTTCTTCCTATTGCGTTTGGTATGTTCCTTGCTAATCTTCCTTTAACTCACCTTGCTGTTGTAGATGGTGGTCTTGGAGAAGGATTACTTAACGTTCTTTATACAGGTGTAAGACTCGAACTTTTCCCGCCACTTATCTTCCTTGGCATAGGTTGTATGACAGACTTTGGTCCGCTTATAGCTAATCCTAAGAGTTTCCTTCTTGGTGCTGCTGCACAGGGCGGTATCTTTGCTGCACTTCTTGGCGCTGCTGCATCAGGTCTTACTCCCGAAGAATGTGCATCGATTGCTATTATCGGTGGTGCCGATGGTCCTACTGCTATTTATGTTTCAAACCAGATGCTCAATGGTGGCTTTAGTGTTGACGGAACACCCTTCACACTTTCAGTAGGTACAATTGCTGTTGCGGCATATTCTTATATGGCGCTCGTTCCTGTAATTCAGCCTCCTATAATGAAGGCACTTACTACAAAGAAGGAACGTCAGGTTGTTATGGAAAACCTTCGTCCTATTTCAAAGACAGAAAAGGTTATTTTCCCTGTAGCAGTTACACTCGTTGTTTCACTTCTTGTTCCTGCAGCAGCTCCTCTTGTTGGTATGCTTATGTTTGGTAACCTTCTTAAAGAAAGTGGCGTTTGTTCAAGACTGGTTGATACAGCCTCAAATGCTTTAATGAACATTGTTACAATTATGCTTGGTGTTTCTGTTGGTGCAACAACATCAGCAGATACAGTTGTTAACTGGTCGACACTCAAGGTTATTCTTCTTGGACTTGCTGCTTTCTCAATCGGAACTGCTTGCGGAGTTCTTTTCGGAAAGATTATGTATCTTGTTACAGGTGGTAAGGTTAATCCTCTTATCGGCTCAGCTGGTGTATCAGCCGTTCCTATGGCTGCTCGTATTTCTCAGAAGGTTGGTGCTGAGGCTAACCCTACAAACTTCCTTCTTATGCACGCTATGGGACCTAACGTTGCAGGAGTTATCGGCTCTGCTGTTGCAGCGGGTGTACTTATGGCTATTGTCCCTCACTGATAAATTTAATAAGATATTCAAAAGCCTGAATTTTAAATTCAGGCTTTTATTTTATTGATTATTTTTATATGGTATTGTATAATGATGGTAATAAATCTAAAGGGGAGAAATTATGGCAAAAACTATGAAATTTATTGCATTAACGACAGCGTTAATGACAATAATTTTTGCTTTGTTATATAAATTTACAGATAGAGATATTCTGTTGACGTTTGCAATTACATTCGGAACAATTGCGTATCATTTTATTATGCGACTTATTATCGGTGGGATAATTGATCTTATTATGAAAAATAAGGCTGATTATACTAAAAGATGGTATCGGGTCGGCGAAACTGAAATGAAATTTTATAAGAAAATAGGTGTTAAAAAATGGAAGAATAAAATGCCTACTTATAATAATGATTTTTTTGATACTAATAAACACAGTTGGGATGAAATTATAGGGGCGATGTGCCAATCGGAACTTGTTCATGAAATAATTATTGTTTTTAGTTTTTTACCTATTATTGCGACTGTTTGGTTTGGAGCATTCTGGGTATTTGTGATTACTTCTGTGTGTGCTGCAATTTATGATATGATATTTGTATTTATGCAAAGATTTAATCGTTCGAGAATTTTAAAAATGAAAACTAAATTAAAATAATCAGAGGTATATATATGAGTGAAAGGCCTGAATTAAATAAAGATTTAGACTCTGAAACTTTTCGAGAGTTTTATTATCTCAAAGAAGAACTTATTGATTTTTGCAGAGAAAATAATTTACCTGTTTCTGGCAGCAAGATAGAACTTACTGATAGAATTGTTTATTTTCTTGAAACAGGAAAGGTGCTAAATACTTTTATTAAAAAGAAATCTATAGTAAATATCGATATAATTACTGAAGATACAAAAATAGAAGAAAATATTGTTTGTTCAGAAAAACACAGAGACTTTTTTAAAGAGAAAATCGGTAAAAGTTTTTCTTTTAATGTTTTATTTCAGAAATGGCTGAAAAATAATGCAGGAAAGACTTATGGAGAAGCAATAAAAGCCTATTATCAGATTTTAGAAGAAAAGAAAAATGGAAAAACAACTATCGATAAGCAATTTGAATACAATACATACATCCGTGATTTCTTTGAAGATAACAAAGGGAAAAGTTTAGAACAGGCAATTATATGCTGGAATTATAAAAAGAGTCTGAAAGGCCATAATCGTTATGAAAAATCAGATATTGTCGCTTTGGGAAAATAAAATGATTTGAAAAGAGGCTACTTAAATGAAAAATGATTTGCTGGAATTTGAGTGTAATGGAATTGATGCGCGAGGGAATTTTCTTATTAAACATACAGGATACGGTGAAGATGTATCACCTGAATTTATTATTAAAAACCTTTCTCCTCAGGCAAAGACGATAGCAATAACTTTAGAGGATTTGGATCATCCTATAAAGAAATTCACACATTGGGTCGTATGGAATATTCCGGCAACAGAAATAATAAAAGAATCAATCTCTTCAGATGAAAATATAAGGCAAGGAATGGCATATGGCTGGCATCGTTATGCAGGGCCTAAACCACCTAAAAGAAAAAGTCATTCATATAAATTTACATTATATTCTTTGGATTGCGAAATGAATTTGTCTGCAAATATATTCAAGAAAACTTTCTTAAAAAATGCAACGGGGCATATTTTACAACAAGGAGAGATTATCGGAGAATTCATTATTGAATAACGTAGGCATAAAATGGTTATCAGAAGATTAAAAAAATAAAAACAGGTATATGTTTTTGCATATACCTGTTTTATTTATTCAACATTAGGCTGAAATTCTTTTAGATTAAGTGCATAAGAAATTAT
>JAGAJQ010000162.1 GCA_017828955.1 Oscillospiraceae bacterium | reverse complement strand
GGGGACTTTGCCCGAAAGAGAGGAAACCGTAAATTTTCAGTTTGACAGTATAGGTAACTCATTTGAAACACGCTATATATGCAGGCCGAAAAACCGTCCTGCAAAGGCTTATACTGTCAATGTTATCAGTGGTGGTGACCCTCTTGAAATTTACACCAGTGCTGACGGGGAAGTTATCTTCAAGAAATATTCAGCGATAGGCGAAATGTCGGGGAATGCTGTAGCTGTGGCGGACGTTATAACAAAACTTGCTTCCTGCCCCGTTGTTGTGTTCGACAGAGACCACGTTATTGCGGTTTCGGGCGTTCAGAAAAGAGAATTCAACGAACGCAGGGTTTCGGCAGGGCTTGAAGAAATCTTAGAAAAGCGAAAAACTTATATCTATAAAAGTGGCGAACAGAGGGTTTTTCCTGTTGAGGGGATAGATCGATCCGCAATAGCATGTGCACCGATTCTGACATCAGGGGATGTTACGGGTGCAGTTGCTTTTTTAGCGCCAAGCCCCGATTCAACAGCAACGGATATTCATCTCAGTCTCGTTCAGGCGGCAGCACAGTTTTTAGGGAAACAGATTGAAGACTAAATAAAAAATCCACTCGTATATTCGGGTGGATTTTTTTACTTGTTTTTAGAGGAAATATGTGGTATAATTTTAAAAACATAAGGAGGAATTATTATGCCTTTTATAAATGTAAAAACAAACAGAGAAGTTTCTGATGAAAAAGTAAACATCATAAAAACCGAACTTGGAAAAGCGATAACAGCAATTCCCGGTAAGTCGGAAATGTGGCTTATGGTGTGTGTTGAGGGAGATAAAAAGCTCTTTTTCAGAGGAGAGAATGTTCCCGCTGCCATGGTTGAAGTAAGTGTTTACGGAAACGCATCGCAGAGCGCTCTTTCAGACCTTACAGCAAGAATAACGGGGATACTTACAGAATCCCTTTCGCTTTCACCCGATTGCGTATATGTAAGTTACACGATAATGGATACTTGGGGCTGGAACGGTTCTAATCTTTAAAACAAAAATCGTACTCGGAAAAATCCGAGTACGATTTTTTATTTGCCTAAATATTCTTTTGCGAGTATTACTGTTTCTTTGAAAAGTTTTATCATATCGGAATGATTTTTCTTTATGAAAGAAATATTCTCCTTTGTTTCTTCGCCCGCCTTTATTTTCTTTCCTGCTTTTTCAAGTTTGAGGCAGAGCTCAGAAAGTCTTTTTCCGCCTATATTAAGGGCATTTGATTTAAGAGCGTGGATAGCGACTGTATACTGTTGCCAGTTTTCTTCGGAAACAAACTTTTCGAGTTCTGATGATTTTTCGTCATACATCTCACAGAACATATCAAGTATTTCTGCATAAAGTTCGTCATCGTTTCCGAGATATGTCTTGCCGATATCTGAATCAAAAACAGGAGAAACATTGTTTTCACCAGAGGGTTCATCGCTTCTGATTTCAGACGATTTTTCCTCTTCTGTTTTGTTTTCTGTATAGATGATCTTTTCTTCGGGAAGGAATTTTATGAGCTTTTCTTCAAGCATATTTCCCGTTACGGGTTTGCTTATATAGTCATCAAAACCTTCTGCGATATACATATCCTTAACGCCTGAAACAGCGTTTGCCGTGAGCGCTATAACAGTGGCACCGGAACTCTTGTTATCATTCATTGATTTAAGATGTTTAAGAGTTTCTATACCGTCCATATGAGGCATCATATGGTCAAGAAGAATGAT
>JAGAJQ010000161.1 GCA_017828955.1 Oscillospiraceae bacterium | reverse complement strand
ATTTACCGACCGTTACGGAAAACCGCCTAAGGCTATAATGGGACTTATCCGTATTGCATTACTGAGAAATAAAGCTATTTCTCTTACCATTACAGAAATTGTCCAGAGGGGAGAGAATATTCTTTTTTATCTCACATACGCAGAGGAGGCACAACTTAAAGCACTTCTTTCGAGATACAAGAAAAGAGTGCTTTTCAACGGCAGGGAAAAGAATTCCTATATAAGTGTAAAAATCATAAATGATATAAAACCTATCGACCTTATGGAAGAGGTTATTACTATTATGAAAAACGCAGAATGTGAACAAGATTTAAAATAAATGTAGATTTTTTATTAAATCGCTTGATTTTTATTCGTGTGATGTTATACTAGTTTTAGCACTCTACCTGTGAGAGTGCTAAAAGAAAGAAAAGGAAGATTATTATGGGAAAAAGACAGTTTAAAGCGGAGTCTAAAAGACTTCTCGAAATGATGATCAATTCAATTTATACTCACAAGGAAATTTTCCTTCGTGAACTTATCTCCAATGCCAGTGATGCAATTGATAAGATGTATTTTAATTCGCTTTCTTCGGGTAATGCTCTTAACAGAGATGATTTTGCTATAAATATCAAGCTTGACAAAGCGGCAAGAACTATAACATTATCCGATAACGGAATAGGTATGACGAAAGAGGAACTTGAAAATAATCTCGGAACTATTGCAAAGAGTGGTTCTCTTGCTTTCAAGAAAGAAAACGAAACGGGCGATGATGTTAATATCATCGGACAGTTTGGTGTAGGTTTCTATTCGGCATTTATGGTTGCTAATAAAGTTACTGTAACATCGAAAGCTTATGGCTCTGATGAAGCTTATATGTGGTCTTCAAAGGGTGCAGACGGATATGAAGTTGTTCCTGCTGAAAAAGAAACAAACGGATCTGATATAGTTCTTTATCTTAAGGAAGACTTAGAAGACGAAAAATACAGCGATTATCTTCAGCAGTCAAAGATCCAGAGCCTTGTAAAGAAATATTCTGATTATATCCGTTATCCTATCAAGATGGACGTTGCACATCAGCACCTTAAAGACGGAACAGATGACGAATACGAAACACATATCGAAAATCAGACACTTAACAGTATGGTTCCCCTTTGGCGTAAGAATAAGAACGAACTTACAGAAGATGATTATACAAACTTCTACCTTGATAAATATTATGATTATCAGGCACCTATAAAGTCAATGCACATCAAGAACGAAGGTGCAGCTTCTTACGATGCACTTCTTTTCATTCCTTCTATGGCACCTTACGATTACTATACAAAGGAATTCGAAAAGGGACTTCAGCTTTATTCAAACGGCGTTCTTATTATGGAAAGGTGTGCGGATCTTATCCCCGATCATTTCAGTTTTGTAAAGGGTCTTGTTGACTCTGAGGATTTAAGTCTCAATATTTCCAGAGAAATGCTTCAGCACGACAGACAGCTTAAACTCATCGAGAAGAGTCTTGAAATAACAATAAAAAACGAACTTACAAAAATGCTCAAGAATGAACGTGAAAAGTATGAAAAATTCTTTAGTAATTTCGGACTTCAGCTTAAATTCGGAGTTTACAGTGAATTTGGTATTCATAAAGAAGAACTTAAAGATCTTATTATGTTCCGTTCATCATTCTCGGGCGAAGGAATGACAACACTTTCTGAATATGTTTCAAGAATGAAGGAAGAACAGAAACATATCTATTTTGCAACAGGCGACAGCATTGAAAGAATAAAACTTCTTCCTCAGGCAGAACTTCTTGCTGATAAGGGATACGAAATTCTTTATTTCCTCGATAGTGTTGATGAATTTGCAATCCAGATTCTTGCAACTTATGAAGGAAAGGACTTTGTTTCGGTAGCATCAGGAAATCTTGATCTTGAAACAGAAAGTGAAAAGGAAGAACTTCAGAAGAAATCAGAAGAATATAAGGAACTCTTCACATTTATGCAGGAGCAGATTTCTGACAGTATAAAAGAAGTTCGACTTTCACAGCGTCTTAAAACACACCCTGTATGTATAACATCAGCAGGTTCTCTTACTGTCGAAATGGAAAAGATTATGAACAGAATGCCAAGCCCTACAGGAAATAAGGTTAAGGCAGAAAAAGTTCTTGAAATCAATCCCGAACACGATATACTTCCTGTTCTTCAGAAATTATATGAAACTGATAAGGATAAACTTGTGGAATATACAAAACTTCTTCATACACAAGCGCTTCTTATTGAGGGAATTTCGGTTGAAAATCCTGTCGAACTTTCAAAACAGATTTGCAAACTTATGGTTGAAAGTAATAAGTAAATAACATAGAATAGGGGAATTTGTAGAATTTTTGCAAATTCCCCTTTTTATTTTATTTTGCAAGAATATTGACATCGACTTTCATTTGTGGTATAATCTCATCGTAATATATTTTTTAGTAAAAGGAGAATGAAAATATATGATAAGACTTGGAATAATGGGATACGGAAATCTTGGAAGAGCAGTTGAATGTGCAGTAATGAACAATCCCGATATGGAAGTTGTTGCTGTTTTCACAAGAAGAAATCCCGAAACAGTAAGTATTATTTCGAAAACCGCAAAAGTTTATAATGTTGACGATGCCAAAAATATGACAAATGACATAGATGTAATGATTATGTGCGGCGGAAGTGCTACTGATCTTCCTCAGCAGACACCTCAGTTTGCAGAACTTTTCAATGTCGTTGACAGTTTCGACACACATGCAAAAATTCCTGAACATTTTGAAAATGTTGATGCTGCCGCTAAAAAAGGCGGAAAAACAGCGTTTATTTCTATCGGTTGGGATCCCGGTATGTTTTCACTCAACCGCCTTTTAGGAAATGTTATTCTTCCTGACGGAAAGGATTATACTTTCTGGGGTAAAGGCGTTTCTCAGGGACATTCCGATGCTATCAGAAGAATAAAGGGTGTCAAAAATGCAAAGCAGTATACAGTTCCTGTTACAGAAGCACTTGAAAAAGTAAGAAATTGCGAGAATCCCGAGCTTACAACACGTGAAAAGCATACAAGACTCTGCTATGTCGTTGCAGAAGAAGGTGCCGATAAGGCTGCTATCGAAAACGAAATCAAGACAATGCCTAATTATTTCGCTGATTACGATACAACAGTTAACTTTATTTCAGAAGAAGAACTTTTAAGAGATCATAGCGGAATGCCACACGGCGGTTTCGTTATAAGAACAGGCAAAACAGGTGTCGAAAAAGAACATTCTCATCTTATTGAATATAGATTACAGCTTGATTCGAACCCTGAATTTACAGCAAGTGTAATAGTTTGTTATGCAAGAGCCGCAGCAAGAATGAATGCTGAAGGAAATACAGGCTGCAAGACGATATTTGATGTTCCTCCTGCTTATCTTTCATCAAAAACTGCAGAAGAACTCAGAAAGAATCTTTTATAAAAAATATGCCGTGAAGAGTTTATCTTCACGGCATTTATATTTTCAAACAGTTGCAGGAACAGAGCCTTCCTTTGATTTTTCAAGTGCATTGTTATAACATTGAAGATTTGTTTCGTTAAGGTCATAAACCATTCTGTTTCCACGTAAGGTTTTATCTTCGTTTCTTTTTATTCTTACTCTTATAAAATATTTCTTTCCGCAAGAACATTCAACGATACACAGTTTCTGGCTTCTTGATTTTGATATGAATTTACCGCAATTCAGTTGCTTTTTACAACTTTCACAAGTGAAAGAGCGTATTTCTTTAGCCTTAAGAAGAAAATAAGCACTTTTATAACTTTTCTTTGTGAACTCATTTTTAGCTTTCTGTTTTTCTTCCTTTTTAGTTATAAGTTCGGAATATGTCGAAATTCCGTTTTTCATATCAAGATGATGACAAACAAAAGCGGTACTTATAGCGTCGTTCAAAGCATCATGAGCGTCGAATTCGGGCTCTCCCAAAAGTTTTATAACACTTGATAAAGAGTGTTGTCTGTTTTCTTTTGTAATCTGATTGTCAAAAATAAGTTGAAGGTCATAGCATTCGGGGATAAAATCTTTGTCAAATCCGTGGATGACTATGTTTTCCTCAAGAACGAGAATATCATCATTTCCCCAGGTTATAAAAGCAAAATCATCTCCACACCATTTCTTGAAATCTGAAAAAACCTGTTTGAATGTTTTTGGATACGAATTGAGTTCGGAGGTTTTAATTTTCGTCAGTTTCGCAACGGCATAATGCATTTTCTTGTAATATGTCGGCTTTATATTAGCCTTGAATTTATCTTCAATTTTGAAATCTTTGTCAAGTTTAATAGCACCAATTTCAAAAATTTCTCCTCTTAGCATAGATGGTTCTTTAACCATATTCTGAGCAGAAAAAGGCATATTCCATTCAAGGTCAAAAACAATGTATTTCATTTTGTATTCCTCATTATATTTTAGTATAATGAGATTATAACATATTTTTTTGTCGAAATAAAGTGTGTAAATATCGGAACACAAAATTATTGCAAATACATAGTTGTTGTGTTATAATTAAGATTGAAAAATTAACAAAAAGGAGGATATTATAATGTCTTTGAAAGAAGAGTTTATTTCTATTTACAAAGAAAAAATTAACCGTGAGGGTGCAGATAAAATGCTGGAATATCTTATGTCTTCACAGAGCGATTTTTTTACAGCTCCCGCAAGTACCAGATTTCACGGCTCATATGAAGGCGGACTTGTAGAACATAGCATAAATGTCTATAAATGTCTTGATGATTATCTCAAAAGACCTCGTACAAAAGAAGTTTACAATATGAATTTCTCTGACTCTACTATCGCAACAGTTGCGTTACTTCACGATATCTGTAAGATAAATTTCTACAAGACAGATTACCGTAACGCAAAGAACGAGGCGGGAGTATGGGAAAAAGTCCCCTACTATGCTATCGATGATCAGATGCCTTATGGTCACGGAGAAAAATCTGTTTACATAATCAATGGATTTATGCGTCTTACCCGAGAAGAAGCTTTTGCAATAAGATATCATATGGGATTTTCGGGAATTGAAGATAAAAACACCATAGGCAAGGTATTTGAAATGTATCCTCTGGCTTTTGCACTCAGCGTTGCCGATATGGAAGCTTCTTATTATCTTGAAGGAAGCATAAAATAACTGAATATACAAAAATTATTACAGACGGAATGATTATTATATCTCCGATTATTGAATATAGACTTCGTTCTTTTATAGACGTTACATATGCTTTCAAAGTATCTTCTTTAAAGGGCTCTGCGTAGTCTATGATTTTTCCCGTAGGGGATATTACTGATGTAATCCCTGTACTACTTACTCTTAAAACATATCTTTTATTTTCGACGGCTCGTAGGATTGCGTGATTGTGATGCTGATACATAGCTTTGCTTTCGCCGAACCACGAGTCGTTGCTTATTATTGTGAGAATATCAGCGTTATTTTTTACTGTGCTTCTTGCCACCCACGGGTAAATCGATTCGTAACAGATTACAACTCCGATTTTTCCTGCTTTTGTTTTTATAGGTAAAGGACTTATTCCTTCTGTGAATGTTGACATCTCACCAAAAATATCAGGCATTATTTTTAAGAGAGTATCATAAAACCATATTTTTTCGCCGAATGGAACAAGCATTCTTTTCGAATAAGCGTCGGAAAAAGATCTGTCAGGATAGAATGCTATTGCCGAATTGAAGATTTTTTCGTCTTCATACGTGCATATACCTGTAAGTATCGTAACATCGCATTTTTCTGCGAATTTTGAAACAATCTTTGTTCCGTCATTGTTTTTGTTGAAAGAAAAAGGCATAGCGGTTTCTGGAAATATAATAAGCTTTATATCAGGAGAAATATTTTTATACGAAAGATCCAGATATTTTTGAGTGATTATATTTTTATCTGATGTTCTTTTTTCTTCTCCTGAAAAATTCCCCTGAACAAGTAAAATTGTTGTGTTTTCTTCATATTTCAGATTGTTTATTCTTGTAATGCTAAAAATTGTATTCAGACCAATTATCACTGAAAGGCATATTATCGGAAGATAAACTTGTTTTTTGAAAATAATATTTTCAACTATAACACAAATAAATCCGTTTATCGAAACTATAATAAATGATATAAATAATCCGCCTAAAAGCGAAGCACTTTGAATAACGACTTCTTTTTGTGCAACAACAGCAGAAAGTCTTATCCAGGGAAAAGATATATATGGAATATATTCCTGTACGAATTCGCCGAGTATATATAGTGCTGAAAACGAAAATACATCGGCGATATAGTTTTTTCTGATATTTTCCCAGAATACAAAAGGAAATGATATTATCGCTCCTTGAACGATCGCGATAATAACAAGGAACAAAAATAGAAAAATTAAATTTTTTTCTTTTTCAAATGGTAGAAATTCTTTTGCATTTACAATCCAGGATACAGATGTCAAATGTAACACGCTTGCGTATATAAACATACAAAGAAACTTTTTTCTTGTTCTTTTTATCGAATAAAACAGCGGTATAAGTGAAAAAAATACTATAAAAGCATTTTTATCTGAAGCAAAGGAAAAAGTCGTAAGTAACCCGGAAATAACAGGGAAAAGTAAGTTGATAAAATTCATATATACACCTCTTTAAAATTATTTGAAAAATACAAATGCAATATGCATAAAATTTCTTGTGAGTGTTGACAAAAAAATGTTATGATATATAATATAATTAAGTTGATTATGTTCTGGAGATGATAAAATGCCAAAAATAATTACAATGGGCGAAGTTCTTATAGACTTTACACCCATAGAAGTTGAAGGGGAAAAGAATGTTGTTCAGCAGAATGCAGGCGGTTCTCCTGCCAATGTTGCCGTTCAGGCAAGTAAACTCGGCGGTGACTGCGGTTTTATCGGAAAAGTCGGTAAGGACAAGTTCGGAATGTTTCTTAAAGAAATGTTTGCTGAAAACAATGTTAATGCCAAAGGTCTTATAATAGATGAAAAAGCGGCAACCACCCTTGCTTTTATCGGTGCTGATGAAGAAGGAAAGAGAACATATAATTTTTATAGAAATCCTGGTGCAGATACTCTTATAAACTATTCTGAAGTGGATTTCAATCTTATTGATAATTGTGAGATTTTCCATTTTGGTTCACTTTCTCTTACTGATGAACCTTCAAGATCTGCTGTAACAAGAGCGGTTGAATATGCAAAATCTAAGGGGAAGATTATATCTTATGACCCTAATTATCGTGAAAGCCTCTGGACATCAGAGGAAAGTGCTATTGATGCTATGAAGAGTGTTCTTCAGTATGTTGACATTCTCAAACTTTCGGAAGATGAAATGCGTATGCTTACCGATAGTGAAAAACTTATACAGGGAATAGCGGTTCTTATAAAAATGGGCGTCAAGGTCGTTATAGTAACACAAGGACCCAGAGGATGTATAGTTGCAGGCAAAGGCGGAATAGAAGTATTGCCGACATATGATGTAAATGTAATTGATACTCTTGGTGCGGGGGACAGTTTCTTCGGTGCTTTCCTCTATAAACTGTCTGAAAGTGAAAAGAATTTTACTGATATGACGATACGCGATTATATCGAATTTGCAGATTTTGCGAATGCCTGTGGCGCTCTGACATCTGCTAAATATGGTGGAATAAAGTCAATGCCGAATTATGATGAGGTAATGGATTGTATGGCTAATGTAAAGAAACTGACATAAATATTGTAAATTTTCTGTTTACATTCTTACAATCTATTGCAATCATTCTGAAAATATGTTAAAATATTGACATGTTATTTAAAGGGATGTCCCTTATGATTT